>JBBJOB010000140.1:0-5696 GCA_037721455.1 Solirubrobacteraceae bacterium
GGCGGCGCACACCACGGCGTCCAAGCGCCCGGCGTCCACCGGGAGCCAGCCCAGCGCCTGGGTGGCGTCGCAGATCGTGATGGCGCCGGTGCCCGCGGCCGCAGTCGCGATCGCCTCGAGGTCGGCCACCTCGCCGGTGCTCATCTGCACGGCGCTGAAGGTTGCGACGTCGGCGCCGTCGCCGATGGCCTCGGCCAGCCGCGAGGGCGGCACCGTGCGAACGTCGAGGCGCTCCTGGACCAGCAGCGGGAACAACACCGAGGTGAACTCGACATCGGGCACCACCACCCGGGCGCGAGCCGGCAGCGCGGTCACCACCGAGCCGACCAGTTCGGAGACGGTGGAGCCGACCGCCACCTGCGCCGCCTTCACGCCGGTCAGGCGCGCGAACGCGGCGCGCGCGCCCTCCGTGCTGTGGCCCCAGTCCTCCCAGCTCGTCCGCCCGCCGTGCCAGTCGGCCAGCGCGGACTGCAGCGCGTCCCACGCCGGCCGCGGGGGCAGCCCGTAGCTCGCGGTGTTGCAGTAGACCCCCGCGGGCTCCCACAACGCTCGGTGCTCGTCGATCGTCACGCGGCGCGCACGCTATGCGACGGCCCGCGCACGCGCCTGCACCAACTGTGTGCCATGCGGCCGGGACGCCCCGAACCGCATCTACGGTCGTCCTCCGATCGACCGACCCGAGGAGGAGCGAGATGGACCCCGACCGCCTGCGCGCCGTGCTGGACGCGATCCCCGCGGGACGCTGGATGAGCTACGCCGATGTCGCCGTGGTCGCCGGCCGCGAGCCGGTCGCCGCCCGGATGCTCAACCAGCGACTGATTCGCCACCCCCACCCCAACGCTCATCGCGTGCTCAAGAGCAACGGGACCGTGGCGCCGACGGCGCTGAAGGACCCCGAGGGTGTGCGCTCCCGCCTCGAGGCCGAGGGCGTCGTCTTCGAGGACGGCCGCGCGGCCCAGTCCGCGCGCCTGCGCCCGGACGGGGCGCAGGCAACGGCGGGGTGATACAGGCGGTCAGGCCACGAGCTGGGGCTCGAGCTCCTGCTCGAGGCGCTTCTTGGGGTAGGCGCCCACGATCTTGTGCACGGGCTGGCCGTGCTTGAAGAGGATCATCGTCGGGATCGAGATGACCCCGTACTGGCCGGCCACCTGCTGGTTCTCGTCAATGTTGACCTTCACGACCTGCATGTCGGAGCGCTCGGCGCCGATCTCCTCGAGCACCGGGCTCACGATGCGGCACGGGCCGCACCACGGTGCCCAGAAGTCGACCAGGGTCGGCGTGTCGGCCTCGAGCACCTCGGCCTGGAAGCTCGCATCGGTCACGTCCTTGACGGTGCCTGCCATGGGTTCTCCTGATCGGGTCGGGGGCGAGATATGCCCACCCCACTGTACAAAGTGAAGTGGGTGGCTCCCAGAACCCGCTCGGCGGTGCCCATCGCATTACGATGCGACAGGCCACGCGAATCTTTCTCACGAGCGTGTCGCCAACCGCATGAGCGACGACCCCAGTAACCAGGAACGAGAGCTTCGGAGCCTGCGCTCCGATGTTGCGGCGCACCAGCGCGACAGCGACGATCGGGAGCACCGCCAGGAGGCGCTGATCACCCGGCTGCGCGCAGAGGCCGCAGTCCGCGACCGGGACGTCGCCGTGCTGCGTGAGCGGCTCGAGGTGGCCGAGCACGAGCTGGAGGATCTGCGGGCCATCCGGGACGCGCTCACCCCGCCCGAGCTGCCCCAGCGCTCCGGTCTGGACCTGGCCGCGGCCTTCCTGCCCGCCGCCGCCGAACAGGTCAGCGGCGACTTCTACCTGGTGAGCGAGGGGCCACAGGACTCCACCGTCCTCGTCGTCGGCGACGTCGTCGGCCATGGCCTCCAGGCGGCGCGCCGCGCGGCGTTCGTCCGCACGACGTTCGCCGCGACCGCGCCGTTCTCCGACGATCCCTGCCGCCTGCTGAGCTGGGCCAACACCGCCCTGACCGAGCGCGCGGGCAGCAGCAGCGAGTTCGTCACCGTCGCCTGCGTCACCTACCTCCCCGGCGAGCAGCTCCTGCGCTGGGCCTACGCCGGCCATCCCCCGGCGCTGTGGCTCGACGACGGCACCGAGCTCGTCGTGCCCACGCAGGGGGTTCCGCTCGGGGTCCGCGCGGACCCCGGCTGCGTGGAGGGCGCGCGGCGGTCGCCGGCGGGAGCGGGGGTGCTGCTCTACACCGACGGGCTCGTCGAGGCACGCCACGAGGGCAAGCTGTTCGGACTGGATGCCGTGAGCGCCACGCTCGACGACCTTCACAGGCCGTCGCCGACGGAGGCGGTCGGCGTCCTGCGCGCGCGCGTCGCAGAGTTCGCCTACGGCGCCCTGACCGACGATCTCTGCCTGCTCGCCGCCCGCATCAACTGATCAGGAGGCCAGCCCCCGCAGGACCTCCGGCGTCACGTGCACCTCGATCAGCGCCGTGAGCACCAGCACAGGGATCGCGATAGCGACGGTCACCGCCGTTGCGGCCAGCAGCTCGTGCCAGCGCTCCCGCCGGGCGGCCACCACCCACGCCGCGAGGGGCAGGAAGAGCGCCACCAGCTCGGGGAGCGCGTGGGGCAGCAGGCCGAGCATCAGAACGCCGGGCGTGACGCCGATCTGCTCGGCCAGCGTGGAGGCCGCGCCCCCCAGCTCGTAGGCCTGGGTGACCAGCGAGAAGATCGTCGCGGCGGTCACGAAGGTCATGGCCAGCGGGCCGGCCTTCTCGTGGATCACGCGCATGAGGCCGCTGTAGCGCTGGGCCTCCTCGGGCAGCGAGCGGCCCGCCAGGTAGCCGGCCACGCAGGCCAGGGCGTGCAGCGCGAGCACCAGGCTGTTGCCCACCAGGATGTAGCCGATCGCCGCGGCGTCGCCCGGCGTGCGCCCGAGCCCGGGAAAGCCCAGCGGCGTGGGGTCGGGCATCGTGGCCAGCGCGACCAGCCACGTGGCGGTCAGCAGCGCCGCGGCGACGGCGAGGGCGAGTGGCATCCACGCGCGCAGGACAGGCCCGGGGGCGGCGTTCCAGGCCAGGAGGACGGCACGTGTGTCGGTCATGCGGGAGGCATCAGGGGAGGGATGGCTGCGGCTGCCACCCCGACCTCTATCGGCGTGCGACACGGGCCTCCTTGAGCCGGGGTCGGCTGAGGCGCAGGCCGGGCACCAGCCACACCGCCTCCAGCGCGATGCGCCACGACATCTTGGACTGGCCCGCACGGCGCTCGCGGAAGGTGATCGGGACCTCGGCCACGCGGAAGCCGGCGCGCAGTGCGCGCCAGGTCAGCTCCACCTGGAAGGCGTAGCCGCGCGCCCGCGCGCTGGGCAGGTCGATGGCCTCCAGCACCTCGCGGCGGAAGCACTTGAAGCCGCCGGTCAGGTCGCGCACGGGCACGCGCAGCATGAGTTGGGCGTAGAGACAGCCGCCCCGGCTGACCAGGCGCCGGCCTGCGCCCCAGTCGGTGACGCCGCCGCCGGGCACGTAGCGCGAGCCCAGCGCGAGGTCGGCGCCCGCGCCCGTGGCTGCCAGCAGCGCCGCCAGGTCGGCAGGGTCGTGCGAGCCGTCGGCGTCCATCTCGAAGACGTGCGTCGCGCCGCCCTCCAGCGCGCGGGCGAACCCGGCTTGGTAGGCGCCGCCCAGGCCGCCGCGGCCCGTGCGGTGCGCGACCTCCACCTCGGCCAGCTCACCGGCCAGCCGGTCGGCGATCGTCCCCGTCCCGTCGGGGGAGGCGTCGTCGACCACGAGGATCCGGAAGCCCTGCGGAGCGGCCTCGCGCAGCACCGCGTGGGCGGCGCGCACGACGGCCTCGACGTTGGCCGCCTCGTCGTAGGTCGGCAGGATGAGCCACGGGGCCACGGACGTAGGCTAGGTGGGCCCGCCCCCGGCGCAGCCCCTCATGCCCGACCCGCCCAACGCCACCATCGCCGCGCTGTTCGACGAGCTGGCCGACCTCTACGAGCTCGACGGCGCCGTCGTGCACCGCGTGCTGGCCTACCGCAACGCGGCCAAGGCGGTGCGCGAGGCGCCCGTCTCGGTCGCCGGGCTGCACCGCCAGCGCCGGGCCACCGAGTTGCCGGGCATCGGCAGGACGCTGGACGAGAAGGTCGGTCAGCTCCTGGAGACAGGCTCGATCCCCGCGGTGGAGAAGCTGCGCGCGAAGTTCCCGGCCGGCCTGGTCGACCTCACGCGCCTGCCCGGCCTGGGCCCCAAGCGGGCCCGGGCGCTCTACGACCAGCTCGGGATCGACTCGCTCGACGCGCTGCGCGCCGCGGCGCAGACCCAACGCCTGCGCGATGTGCGCGGCTTCGGCGCGCGCTTCGAGGAGACGGTGCTGGCGGCGTTCGCCGCCGGCGCGGGGGAGCAGGACGCGCGCCCGCGGACGCTCCTGCACAAGGCCCTGCCCGTCGGCGAGGGCATCCTGGAGGCCCTGCGTGCGACGGGGGAGGAGGCGTCGGGCGACGCGGACCGGGTGCGCGTCGAGCTGGCGGGCTCGGTGCGCCGGCTGGCCGACAGCGTCAAGGACCTCGACGTGATCGCCGCGACGCCGGACCCCGCCGCCCTGGTCGCCGCCTTCGCCGCCCTGGACGTCGTGGAGGAGTGCTCCTCGCACGGCGAGGCCGGCGCATCTACCACGCCTTCGGCGAGGACGGCACAGGCACGTGCCCGCACCCACAGCGGCATGAGCGTCGACCTGCGCGTCGTGGCCACCGACCAGTTCGGCAACCTGCTCCAGCACCTCACCGGCTCCAAGGCCCACAACGTCGCGCTGCGCGAGGCCGCCGTGCGCCGCGGGCTGCACGTCTCCGAGTACGGGATCCTCGACGACGGGACCGGGGAGACACTGCGCTGCGCGACCGAGGAGGAGGTATACGCGCGTCTAGGGCTGCCCTGGATCCCACCCGAGCTGCGCGAGGACCGCGGCGAGCTGGAGCCCGGGTTCATCGTGCCCCGCCTGCTCACCCAGGCCGACCTCAAGGGCGACCTGCACTGCCACACGGTGGCCTCCGACGGGCGCAACACGGTCGAGGAGATGGCCCGCGCGGCGCGCGACCGAGGCCTGGAGTACCTGGCCATCACCGACCACTCGGCCACCCACGGCTTCGGCAACCACGTCACCCCGGACGAGCTCGAGCGCCAGATCGAGCGGGTTGCCGCGGCCAACGCGCGCGTCGAGGGCATCACCGTGCTGGCCGGCACGGAGGGCAACATCCTCCCCGACGGCTCGCTGGACTACCCCGACGAGCTGCTGGCGCGCCTGGACTGGGTCATCGCCTCGGTGCACACCTCGTTCGCGATGGAGGAGGCGGCCATGACCGAGCGGATGGTGGCCGCCTGCGAGCACCCGTGGGTCGACGCGCTGGGCCACCCGACGGGGCGCAAGATCGAGTCGCGTCCGCCCTACGCGGTGGACCTCGACGCGCTCTTCGCTGCCGCCGCGCGCACCGGCACGATGTTGGAGATCAACAGCTCGGCCGACCGCCGCGACCTCTCCGATGTCCATGCCCGCGCGGCCTGCGCGGCGGGGGTGTCGATCATCGTCAACTCCGACGCCCACGGCGCCAACACCCTGGGCACCACGCGCTGGGGCGTGGCCACGGCACGGCGGGCGTGGCTGGGCCCCGAGCAGGTGGTCAACGCACTGCCCTGGGAGGCGTTCGCGGCGCTGCGCAAGCGGGCGTAAAGGCTTTCGCCT
>JBBJOB010000141.1:0-5695 GCA_037721455.1 Solirubrobacteraceae bacterium
GCGAGGCTCGCGGCCATGCGCCGCAGGTCCCACGTGAAGTGGCCGACGTAGGCCTCGTCGAAGTCGTTGACGTCGAAGACCAGCACGCCCGCGGAGTTCATGTAGGTGCCGTAGTTCTCGGCGTGCAGGTCGCCCTGGATCCACACGCGCGAGGTGCGCTCGTCGGCCCAGCGGTCCTCGAGGGCGCCCATGTCCTCGTAGAAGAGGCACGCGCTGCCGCGGTAGAACGCGAAGGGGTCGGCGGCCATCTTGCGGAACTTGCGCCGCATGGCGCGCGGATCACCCTCGATCAGGCTGCCGAAGGCGTCGTCGAAGACCGAGACGATGCGCTGCTGGCGCTCCTCGGGGCTGGGGCAGAGGGACTCCAGGCTGGTCATGGCGCCACCTTATCCCGCGCTGAAGGTTCCCCGCCGTGCCGGCCTTGCCAGGGGTGGCATGATCGCCACCTTGGTGTGCGGGATCGGCGCTCCCGCTGACATATAAGACGGACATGGACACGGAAGCCTCCTCTCTGACCCGCCGGGCCGTGCTCGGACGCTCGGCCGCGCTTGCCGGCGGCCTTGCGCTGGGCCCCCTCACGGGCGGTATCGCCCTGCCCGCCTCGGCCCGCGCCGCCAGCGCGCCCGGCGCCCTGGCCGCCGGCATCGACTGGACGGCCGCCGACTACTGGGCCCTGGCCGACCGGGTCATGGACCGCATGGACGCCCGCTGGCGCGAGAGCGAGGGCGCCTACTCGCCGGTGGCCTCGCCGGTCTCCACAAGCGCCAACGCGACGATGCTCACGGTGCACGCCACGGCCGCGCTGCTGGGCCACGACGGCCCATCGCGCAACGACCTGCGAGCGGTGAGCCTGGTCAACCAGCTCGTCGCCACCCCGGCGCCCTGGCGCGGGGTGAACTCCGCGAGGAACAACGACAAGATGTTCCACCGCCCGGGGTGGACGCAGAGCCTGCGCAACGGGCGCGCCTACCAGGACAAGGCGATCGATCCCAAGGTGGCCGAGGCGCTGGCCCTGGCCCACCGGGCGGGCGACACGCTGGGCCTCGACCAGGCCGTCCGCGACAAGATCGTCGATCAGGTCGACCGCTGCGCGCGCGGCTCGTTCTTCCGCTACCCCAACGTCCGCCTCAACCAGATCAACTGGAACTGCGAGCTCTACGCGCTGGCCTCCGAGCTCACCGGCGACCCCGAGCTGCTGCGCCGTGACTTCCGTCGCCACGTGGAGAACTTCTGCGCCCACGCCACGCGGCCCGAGCACCGCGGCGGCACGCCCAACCTGGGACCCGGGTGGAAGTTCACCTACCTGCCCAAGGCGGGCCCCAACGACCGCCTCAACCTCGACAGCGCCGAGTACGCCAACGAGACGATCCACTTCATCCTCTTCCACCGCCAGGCGCGCGCGGCGGGCATGACGCCGCTGTCGGGCCACTCCCGGCGGGTGCTGGAGGCGTGGGTGGAGCGCACGCTGCTGGGCTACTGGACCCACGCGGGCTACCTCAACTGGGACACGGGCTTCGGGCTGCGCCGCGCGCACACCGGCAAGACCTGGATGCTGGCCCGTCAGGGCCTGCTGGCCATCGCGCTCTCGCCCGAGTTCCACCACTACGCGTCCTTCGGCGGGTGGGCGAAGTCCTTCTACGACTCGGGCCTGGCCCTCTATGACCGGTGGCTCGACGACGCGCAGGACCGCGAGGACTTCCTGGTCGATCCGTCGCTCTTCGGCCTGGCCGAACGCGGGCAGGACTCCTCCGCGCGCAGCCTCTTCGCGGCGCGTGTGGCCGCCAACGCGGTGCGCGCGGTGTCGCTGGGCCTCGACCAGGTGCGCGCGCAGACCCCGCCGCCGCTGTACTCCTTCGATCCCGACAACGGGCGCGTGGCCATCACCACGCGGGCCTACTCGACCGCCGTCCTGCCGCGCAACCACCGCGCCGTGGGCTACGGCGGCCTGGAGCCCGCGCGGTTGATGGACGGCCGGGGCAACGTGGCCGCCACCCTGGGCGGCGACACGCCGTCGAGCTTCGGCCTGCGCGTGCGCACCGCGGCTGGGGGCACGCTGGTCGACAGCCAGAGCGGGGAGACCGAGAAGCCCGGCGAGCGTCCGCGCATCGAGATCGTGCGCCGCGAGGGGCGCTCGCGCCGGCGCATCACCCAGAACGCCGCGCGCTACCCGCGCTACCCCTACGCCGGGAAGTTCGACGCGCTGGAGACCAGCGGCACCGTGCGCAGGTCGGGCGTGGAGATCCGCACGCGCCACGTCTTCCTTCCCGAGTCCATAGAGCTGGCCTGGACGATCGTGGCGCGCGGCGAGCGGGCCCGGCGCTGGGAGGCGTGCTTCCCCTCCTGGGGCGGCGATGCCGAGGTGATCGCCCACCTGCGCGGTGAGGCCGGGCGCCAGGTGCTGGGTCGCGGCGACCGCGTCGACGTGGCCGACGTGGCCTGGTTCGTGGTGCGCAGCGAGCAGTCGGGCTACGTCGTGCGCCCGCGGGCGCGTGGCAGCCTCGAGGCCTGGATCACCCGGCCCGGCAGGCGCGACTACGCGCCCGACCCGGGCCCGACGCTCGTGCTCGGCCAGCGCGTCTCGCGGCGCATCGGGGTCGTGCGCTTCGGCGTGGGCGTGGCGCTGCTGGCGCCCGACGAGGACGACGCCCCGGTGGCGGCCGCGCTGGCGGTGGGGCAGACCTGAGGCCCATCTCCCAAAGCCTGGGTGGGGGTGCCTAGTGACGTGCGGCGCGACCCTGTGGATACTGCCCGTGTCGTCAGAAACCGGAGGCGACGGGGCGGTCGGTGTCACGGATCGACACCACGGAACGGCTGGAGGCCGTCGCGCCGTCGTCTCCGGTATCGGGGACACAGCAGGGGAAGGATCCATAGGGGGGTGGATGGGCTGGGGAGCGCCGGGGGGCGCCCTCAGTTTGCTTTGGGGGCGCCCGAAGCGCTCCGCGGTCCCTTGCTGGCCGCCGCCGCCCTCAGCCGAAGAAGACCTCGGCCGTCTCGAAGAGGCGAGGGTCCAGGAGCTTGGGCTCACGCAGCGCCTCGTCGAGGGGCACGCGCACGACGTCGGGGCCTCGCAGCGCCACCATCCGCCCGAAGTCGCCCTCGGCCACCGCGTCCGCGGCCTCGACGCCGAAGCGGGTACCCAATACGCGATCGTAGGCCAGCGGGGTTCCGCCGCGCTGCACGTGGCCCAGGATGGTCATACGGGTCTCGAACCCCGTGCGCTCCTCGATCTCGCGCTCGAGGTGGATGGCGATGCCGCCCAGGCGGGCGTGTCCGAAGGCGTCGGTGTCGGCGTGCTGGGTCCACGCCGCGCCGTCCTTGGGTGTGGCCCCCTCGGCCACCACCACGATGGAGAACGTCCGCCCGCTGCGCTGGCGGCGGCGCAGGCTCTCGCAGACCTCCTCGAGATCGAAGGGCCGCTCGGGGACCAGCACGACGTCGGCGCCTCCGGCCATCCCGCAGTAGGCGGCGATCCAACCCGCGTGGCGGCCCATGACCTCCACGACGATCACCCTGTTGTGGGACTCGGCCGTCGTGTGCAGGCGGTCGATGGCGTCGGTGGCGATCTGCACCGCGGTCTGGAAGCCGAAGGTGAAGTCGGTGCCGGCGAGGTCGTTGTCGATGGTCTTTGGCACGCCGACCACGTCGACCCCGCCGTCGGCAAGCCTGCGGGCGACGCCGAGCGTGTCCTCCCCGCCGATGGGGATGAGCGCGTCGATGCGCAGGTGCTCGAGTGAGGCCTGCACCCGCTCCAGCCCGTCGGCCTCGTTGAACGGGTTGGTCCGCGAGGTGCCCAGGATGGTGCCCCCGCGGTGCAGGATGCCCCGCGTGGTCTCGCGGTCCAAGGGAAGGCTCTCGCCGGCAAGGACTCCCGCCCAGCCGTAGCGGAAGCCCACCAGCTCGTGGCCGTGGACGTCGACGCCCTTGCGGACGATCGCGCGGATGACCGCATTCAGGCCGGGACAGTCCCCGCCTCCCGTGAGCACCCCGATCCGAGTCATCGCGCCAGGCTACTGGGCCCCCCCTCCCAAAGCCTGGGTGGGGGTGCCTAGTGACGCGCGGCGTGGCGTTGTCAATACTCCTCCACGTCGTCATACACCGGGTACGACGGGGCGGTGGGCGTCAGGGATCGACGCCAGGAACGGCTTGGAGGCCGTCGCGCCGCCGTCTCCGGTAGCGGGGAAGGGATCCATGGGGGTGGATTGGCTGAGAACGCCAGGGGCGCCCTCAGTCGTTCGGAGCCCAAGGTCGGCCATCGCTTGCTGGCCGACCTGGGGCGGCCCCGGTCAGCTTCTCCTGCGGCTGCGGACCCCAGCGATGAGCGCCTTGACGCGGTCGCGCAGGACCGAGAACAGCAGCGAGAGGGCGTTGAGCGACTTGGCTTGCGCGGGTGGTCGGGAGGCGGGGCGCGGCGCCGGCGAGGGGGGCGGGGGCGGGCTGCTCTGCACAGCGGCCGCGGGCGCGACGGAGGCCTGTGCGCCCGCGGCCTGCGCGCCGCCGCCGGCCTCGGCGCCGGTCGCCTGCGCCGAGCTGGTCTGTGGCGCTGTCCCGGCAACCTCGCGGGCCTGGGGTGGCGCGGCGGGCTGCTGGCCCTCCCCTCCGGCGGGGGTCGCGTCGGTGACGCCCTGGTCGGTGCCCAGCGTGGCCTGCAGGCAGGTGGCGAAGTCGCCCAACAGGCGCTTGGAGACGTCCTCGATCATGCCGCCGCGCCCGAAGCGCGCGAGGCGGCCGGTGATCGCGTAGTCGGTGTCCACCACCACGCGCGCGCCACCCTCGCGCTCTGTGACCACCGAGACGATGGTGGCCTTCGCTCCGCCCTGGCCCCGCTTGTCGGTGCCGTTGGCCTGCATGACCGCGCGGTGGGCGGACTCGTCGACGTCCTCCATGCGCAGCTTCCCGCGATAACTGGCCGAGGCCGGGCCGATCTTGACCGTGAACGTGCCTTCGTAATTGCCGTCGGCGTCGCTGCCCACGATCTCCGCGCCGGGCAGGCAGGGTGCCACGCGCTCGACATCGATCAGGGCCTTCCACACCGTGTCCACCGGTGCGTCGACGTCAAAGGACTGCTCGAGCTTCATGGCGCATGGCCTCCAGGTCGTCTGTTGTGTCCACGTCTGCACCGCTGCACAGGTGCCCGCATTCCACCACGCGCCACCGCTGGTCGACGTCACGTAACGTCTCGTGCGGCTGGAGGGCGGCAGCGGCGCGCAGCAGCTTGGGGCCCATCACGACGGGGTGGCCGGGGGCGCCGTCATAGGCGGCGCGGGTCCCGGGCGGCTCGGTGACGAAGCGCGCGATGACCTGCGGGGTGATCAGCGGGGCGTCGCCGAGGGTCAGCAGCACCTTGCGCGCGCCCTGCAGCTCGCACACGCCGTGACGCAGCGAGGCGCCCTGGCCGTCGGCCCACGAGGGGCACACCACCGGCTGGGCGTCGCCGAAGTCGACGGCCTCGGCGATCTCGTCGGCGTGTGAGCCCAGCACCACGACGATGCGCTCCAGCCCGGGAACAGCCTGCTGGGCGCGGACAGCGTGCTCGAGCAGCGCCCGGCCATGCAGCGGGGCGAGCTGCTTGGGCCCGTCGCTGTCGAAGCGGGAGCCCGCCCCGGCGGCCAGGATCAGCCCGGCGATCATGGGGTCTGCCTCCCGTCGCCGGAACCGGCGAAGATGGGGTTTCGCCTTCCGTCGCCGGAACCGGCGA
>JBBJOB010000142.1:0-5695 GCA_037721455.1 Solirubrobacteraceae bacterium
TCATGGCCGTCACTCTCGCGCCGGCCGACGGCGCCCGCCTCCCCGGCGCGAGGGATCTCGCATCCCCCGTGCGAGGGATTCGGAGCGCTGCGGGTCTCTGTCACGATCGCCACATGCCCGGACCGCGTGAGCTGCTCGCCATCCCCGCGAGCAGAACGACGTGGAGACGCTACGCGTACCTCGTGATCGGCGCAGCGCTGGTCGCGCCCTACCCGACGCTCGCGGGCTTCGTCGCGCCCGCGCTGGAGGGTGGGTTCGGAGCCGTCGCGGCCTGGGTGGTGGCGATCGCTGTCTGCTGCGTCGCGCTGCCGATCGCCACGGGAATGCTGACGGCTGTGCGCGAGCTGGAGATCGCCGCCGCCCGTCTGCTGCTCGGCGTCGAGGTCGGTGACGCGGAGATGATTCACAGCGAGGTCTCGCTGTCAACGCGCTGGCGCTCCGCCGCGTGGTTCGTCGCCCACCTCGTCGTGGGCGGTGTGATCGGCACCCTGACCGTCGTCCTGCCCCCGGCTGTGGTCTCCGCCTTTACGGCCCCGTTCGCGACCGGAGACGTCCAGCTCGGTCAGCTGGACCCGACCGTGCCGGGCGGACCCGGGAGCGCCTGGATCGTCCCTCTCGCCCTCCTCTCGCCCGTCGCGCTGGTCTATCTCGCCGCGGGCGCAAGCGCGCTGCTTGCGCGCCTCGCGCCACGTCTGCTCGGCCCCTCGCCGGCCGAACGCCTCGCCGCCGTGCAGCGCCACGCCATGCGCCTGGCCGAGCGCAACCGGCTCGCCCGCG
Source organism: Solirubrobacteraceae bacterium (assembly GCA_037721455.1). Classification (GTDB taxonomy): domain Bacteria; phylum Actinomycetota; class Thermoleophilia; order Solirubrobacterales; family Solirubrobacteraceae; genus Siliceabacter. Next base: position 778 of record JBBJOB010000142.1, read on the forward strand.
AGTTGCACGACTCGGTCGGCCACGCGCTCAGCATCGTGACCGTGCAGGCCGGTGCCGCCGGGCGCGTGCTCGACAGCGATCCCACCTTCGCCCGCCGGGCGCTGACCGACATCGAGACATCAGCGCGCAACGGCTTACGCGACCTCGACCACGTCCTGGGCCTGCTGCGCGACGACGCCGCAGCGCGCACTCCAACCCCCACCCTCGCCGACCTGCAGCGCCTCCTTGCCAGCACCCGGTCAGCGGGCATCCACGTCGCGGCCGAGTTGACGGGCCGCGTCGACGATGTGCCCCAGGCGATCTCCTCTGAGGCCTACCGGATCGTGCAGGAGAGCCTCACCAACGCCGCGCGTCACGCCGGGCACGTGCCGGTCAGCCTGAGCCTGAACGTCGGCGCCGAGCACCTCGAGATCGAGCTGACCAACCCCCTCGACGCGTCCCGTCCGCACCGTCCGGGCGGCGGGCGCGGCCTGAACGGCATCCAAGAGCGCGTCACGAGCCTGCGCGGCCAGGTGTCGGCCGCCCCCGACGCCGGGCAGTGGCGGATCGCGGTGCGCCTGCCGTTGCACCCGAAGCCATGAACCTCGGCGTCCTGCTCGTCGACGACGAACCGCTGATCCGCAGCGGCCTGCGCGCGATCATCGACGCAGAACCCGACCTCACCGTGCTCGGCGAGGCCGAGGACGGAGCCGCAGTCACACCCATGGTGCGCCGCCTGCGCCCCGACGTCGTCCTGATGGACGTCCGGATGCCCGTCGTCGACGGGATCGAGGCGACGCGACGGCTGCTGGCCAATGTCGATGTTCCGCCGCGCGTGCTCGTCCTGACGACCTTCGAGAACGACGACTACGTCTTTGACGCCCTGCGCGCTGGAGCCTCGGGATTTCTGCTCAAGCGCGCGCGCCCCGACGACGTCGTCCGCGCGATCCGGCTTCTCGCCGCCGGCGACTCACTCCTCTTCCCGGCCGCGATCCGCGAACTGGCGGCACGCCACGCGCCCGCTCAGGCACCCGCCGGCCTCGACAGCGCCGGGCTCACCGACCGCGAAGCCGAGATCCTGCGCCTGATCGCGCAAGGCCTGTCAAACGCCGAGATCGCCGCGCAGCTCATCGTCAGCCACGAGACCGTCAAGACCCACGTCGCGCACGTGCTCACCAAGCTCGACGCCCGCGACCGCACCCAAGCGGTCATCCGCGCCTACCACACCGGATTCATCACCCCACAAGATGGATAGCCGGAGGCGCCTCTGGCTGATATCGGCTGGCGTGCAGCTACCGGGGAGGCTTCGAGGGCGGGCGATTTCGCAAGCACGGACTACCCTGCGCGCGTGACCGAGCACCGGGACCTGGCCGCGCAGGCCAGGCTGTGGGCCCAGCGGTGGCGCTGGTACCAGCGCAGCTCGCTGCCGTGGAACCGCGCGCGGATCCACTGGCACTTCCTGCGCCGGGAGGCCTTCGTGCGCTGGCCGGTGCACGGCAACGTGCTGGAGGCGCTGGACGAGGGGCGCCTGGAGATCGGCGCCCACACGCTCCTGGAGCCGGGGGTGTGGATCACCGCGCCCGCGCCGGCGCGCGTGCGCATCGGCGAGGGCTGCTTCCTCAACCTCGGCGTGATGGTCGCCGCCGTCGAGCTGGTGGAGATCGGCGACCACTGCATGCTGGCCAACGGCTGCTTCGTGACCGACGGCAACCACCGCTTCGACGACCCCGCCAGGCCCGTCACGTGGCAGGGCTTCACCAGCAAGGGCCCCACACGGATCGCCGACAACGTGTGGTGCGGGGCCAACGTGGTGGTCACCAGCGGGGTGACCATCGGCGAGCGTTGCGTGATCGGCGCCAACAGCGTGGTGACCCAGGACCTGCCGCCGCGCTCCATAGCCGCGGGCTCGCCGGCCAAGGTGCTGAGGACGATCGCCTACGGCGCCACGGCGCCCGACCCGGCGTCCGTCACGCCGCTCAGGCCCGCTTGATCGTGATCCCCTCGAGGACGTTGGCCACCGTCTCGGTGGCGTCGATGGCCTCCTCGAGGCGCTCGAAGACGTCCTTCCAGCGGATGATGACCATGGGGTCGATGCCGCCCTCGAACAGTGAGGCGATGGCCTCGCGCCCCTCGCGGTCGCCCTCGTTCTCCAAGCGGTGCAGCTCCATGAGCAGCGCCGACAGCTCGTCGCCACGGCGCAGCCCGGCCAGCGCGCGGGCCACCGCGTCGCAGGCGCGCACGAGGATGTCGGCCTGGCGCAGGGCCTGCTCCATGGGCGCCTCGACCTTGTAGAGCACGAGGTAGTCGGCGGTCTCCTCGGTGAGGTCGATGACGTCGTCCAGGGTCGAGGCCAGCTCGAGCACGTCCTCGCGCTCCAGCGGCGCGGCGACCCCCTCGTTCAGGCGCCGCAGGATCGCGTGGGTGATGCGGTCGCCCTCGTGCTCGCAGTCGCGCACCTCGCGGGCGTGGTCGGCGTGCTCGGGGATCTCGTCGAGCATCCGCGCGAGGAGGCGGGCGGCCCGGGCGTTGTTGGCCGCCGCCTCCTCGAAGAGGTCGAAGAACTCGCGATCCTTGGCGGCGAAGACCTGGGAGAGGCGTGCCATCGCGGCCGACTCTACCCCGCCTCCGGGGCCGCGGCGCTACGCGCGCGCCGCGAGCTCCTCGCGCAGCCCCGCGAGCTCCTCGGGCGCGATCGAGTAGCCGTGCTCGGGCGCGGGGTAGCGGCGCGACCGCACGTCGGCGGCGTACTCGCCCACGCCGGCGGCCATCTCGTCCAGCAGGCTGGCGTAGCGCTTGACGAAGCGCGCCCCCATGCCCTCACGTATGCCCAGCAGATCGTGGAAGACGAGCACCTGGCCGTCGGTCGCCGGGCCGGCGCCGATGCCGATGACCGGGATCGCCATCGAGGGCATGACCGCCTCGGCCACCGCACTGGGGATGGCCTCGAACACGACGGCGAAGCAGCCGGCCTCCTGGAGGGCCAGTGCGCCGCGGGCCACCTCGGCGGCCTGGTCGGCGCTGCGCCCCTGGGCGCGGTAGCCGCCCAGCGCGGTCGCGGTCTGCGGCGTGAGGCCGACGTGGCCCATGACCGGGATGCCCGCGGCCACGATCGCGCGGGCGCGCTGCACGCTGGTGCCGCCGCCCTCGATCTTGACCGCGTCGCAGCCGGCCTCCTTGACGAAGCGCTGTGCGGTGCGCACGGCCTCCTCGTCGGAGGCCTCGTAGGAGCCGAAGGGCAGGTCGCCGACCAGGAACGGGGTGCGCAGGCCGCGGCGCACGGCGGCGCTGAGCATGAGCATCTCGTCCACGCCGACGGGGACGGTGGAAGGGTGGCCCAGCACGGTCATGGCCCCGCTGTCGCCGACCAGGACGAGGTCGACGCCGGCGCGCTCCACGGCCAGCGCGCTGGGGTAGTCGTAGGCGGTCACCATGACGATCGGCTCGCCGAGGGCCTTCTTCTGGACCAGCCGCGGCAGGGTGACGGGCAGGCGGGACGCGTCGTCGGGGGCCGGCATGTGCGAGGGGTGGGCGGACATCAGCGGCTCCTATGCCTCGAGCAGGACGTCGACGGCGCTGTCGACCTCGAGGATGGCGTTGGTCTGCGCCTCCACGTGGACGACGCGGGGCTCGTAGTGCTCCAGGTCGGCCCGGTCGTACTGGGCGTAGGAGATGACGATGATGGTGTCGCCGCGGTGGACCAGGCGGGCGGCGGCGCCGTTGACCTTCATGTCGCCCGAGCCGCGCTCGCCCGGGATGGTGTAGGTCTCGAAGCGCGCGCCGTTGTCCACGTCGACGATGGCCACCTGCTCGTGGGGCAGTATGTCGGCAGCCTCGAGGAGCTCTGGGTCGACGGTGATCGACCCCACGTAGTGCAGGTCGCAGTCGGTCACCGTCGCGCGGTGGATCTTGCTCTTGAGCATCGTTCGCTGCATGTCAGTGGTTCCTCCGGTGGGTCGCCCGGCGAAGCGGTGCGGGAGCTGCCCGAGGGATCACGAGCTCCTCCCGTCGAGGGTGAGGGTCCGGTTGTCGATCAGGCGCACCCCGCCCACCGTGGCCGCGACGACGGCGAGCACCTCGCCGTGCAGGGCCGCCACGGGGGCGAAGGTGGCGGGGTCCACGAGCGCGAGGTACTCGGGCTCGACGTCGAGGCCGGCCATGGCCGCGCGCCCCGCGGCGGCGACGGCTGCGGGCTCGCGCTCGCCTTCGTCGACCGCCGCCTGGGCCGCGGTCAGGCCCGCGTGGAGCGCCGGCGCGCGCGCGCGGTCGTCGGGCGCGAGGCGCGCGTTGCGGCTGGACAGCGCGAGCCCGTCGGGCTCGCGGGCAGTCGGCACCGTCTCGATGCGCACGGGGATGGCCAGGTCGGCCACCAGACGCCGGACCACCGCGACCTGCTGGGCGTCCTTGGCGCCGAAGTAGGCGAGGTCGGGGCCGGCGGCGTTGAGCAGCTTGGTCACCACGGTGGCCACGCCGTCGAAGTGCGCGGCGCTGCGGTGCGCGCCCTCCAGCGGCTCGGCGACGCCGCGCACGCCGACCGTGGTGGCGAAGCCGGCGGGGTAGAGCTCGGCGGCGTCGGGGGCGAAGAGGAGGTCGGCGCCGCCGCCCGCGGCGAGACCCGCGTCGCGGGCCTCGTCGCGGGGGTAGGCGGCCAGGTCGGCAGCGTCGTCGAACTGACGCGGGTTGACGAACAGGGAGACGACGACGACATCGCAGGCGACCCGGGCGGCGGCGACGAGGCTCAGGTGGCCCTCGTGCAGCGAGCCCATGGTGGGCACGAGGCCGATCGTGCGCCCGGAGTGGCGAGCGGGGAGGAGCGCCTCGCGCAGCGCCGCGATCGTGCGGACGGTGCGCATGCGCGGGATCGATGGATCGCCCGCGCTCACCGCGGCGCGCGTCCGCTCGGTGGCCGTGGTCGAAGGATCGCCCGCGCTCAGCGCGGCGG
>JBBJOB010000143.1:0-5691 GCA_037721455.1 Solirubrobacteraceae bacterium
CCGGGGCAGATCGTCGAGGTCGGCGAGAGCCCCGAGGGCGTGACCTTCGACCCCCAGACCGGCCTGGTCGCGGTGGGCACGCGCGAGCCCGGCGAGCTGGTGCTGGTCGACGGCGTCAGCGGCGAGGAGCGCGAGCGCGTGCGCATCCCCGCCGCGCCGCGCCACCTCAGCCTGGCCGAGCCCGGCGGCCCGGTCCTCGTGCCCGCCGAGGACGCCAACGCGCTGGTCGAGGTCTCCCTGCCCGACGGCGACACGCGGGTCACCGAGGTCGGCGAGAACCCCCACGACGTCGCCTTCCTGGACGATCGCATCTACGTGGGCGACGAGTTCAGCTCCACCCTGTCGGTCGTCGAGGAGGGCCGGCTCGTGCGCACGGTGCCCGTCGACGTGCAGCCCGGTGGGGTGATCGAGCTCGACGACCAGGTCGGCATCGTCTCGGTGCGCGCCTACACGCTGGAGCTCTTCAGCCTCGAGGAGGATCTGCAGGCCCAGGGCTCGCAGAACGCCGGACTGGGCCCGACGCACGTCGTGCGCGACGACGGGGGGCGCCTCTTCATCACCGACACCCGCGGCGACGCCATCGTGGTCTACGAGACCGAGCCGCGCCTGAAGTTCGTCGGGCGCCTCGAGCTCCCCGGCTCGCCCTACGGCATCGCCATCGACCGCGAGAGCGAGCGCGTCTGGGTCACGCTGACCGAGCGCAACGAGGTCGTCGAGCTCAACGCGGCCGACCAGCCCCAGGTTCTGCGCCGGTTCCCCACGGTCCGCCAGCCCAACACGCTCGCGGTGACGCCCGGCGGCAGTCGGGTGTTCATCGCTTCGCGCACCGACGGCACCCTGCAGCTGCTGGACCCCGGCGGCTGAGGCTTTCCTGAGCCGGCCCGGTCATCCGCCGGCCGGCGCAGTGGTGACGGCGTCGCGTCTCGCGCGCTTGGCCTCGTAGAGGACCTGGTCGGCCCGGGCGAGGAGCGCCTTCAGGTTCTCGGGTGGTGCGGCGGCGACGCCGAGGCTGATGGTGACCGGCACCGCAACGCCGCCGGCGTCGATGGGCCGGGCGGCGACGGCGGCGCGCAGCGCGGCACCCACGCGCCGGGCTCCGTCCACACCGGCGCCGGGCAGCAGGACGACGAACTCGTCGCCGCCCAGGCGCCCCAAGAGGTCGCCCTCGCGTACCTCGCGCCGGCAGCGCGCGGCGATCTCGCGCAGGACGGCGTCGCCCACCGCGTGGCCGTACGTGTCGTTGACGCGCTTGAAGTCGTCGACGTCGAAGACCACGACGGCCAAGCCCTCGACGGGGTCGGCGCCGGCCTCCAGCAGCGCGCGCCGGTTGCCCAGGCCGGTCAGCTCATCGGTCAGCGCCTGGGTGGCCAGGCGGGCGGAGAGCGCCGCGTTCTCGCGCAGGGTGATCCACTGGCGGGCCATGAGCAGCGCGGTCATGGCCGCGGCGCCGACGATCAGGCCGTCCACCCGCAGGTCGGCCTCGCGCAGGCCGCTGACCAGCAGCATCGCGTAGCCCGCCACCACCGCCACTGCGGCCAGGAGCCCCAGCGCGCGCGCCTCGCGCCCCGGTGCCACGGTGGCCAGGGGCCGAGAGCCGTGGCGCACGCGCGCAGCCTCGTGCGCCGCGGCCGCGGCGACCATCACGGCCCCGGTCCAGTGCGCGGCAACGTCCCACAGCGGCGGGGCGGCCGCCGGCGCGAAGCCGCTCAGCGCGCGCACGCAGCCCGCGGCCATGACCACCAGCGCGCCGGCGGCCAGGCGGCCCAGCACGCGGCGCGCCTCGGCCTCGCGCTCGCGGGCCACCGCGGCCAGCACGGAGACCATCAGCACGGCAAGAAGCCCAGGCGTGAGGAGGGTGACCACGACCTGGTCGACGGGGAGGGCTCCCCCCGCGTCGACCAGGGCGTCCGCGACCACGAGCTCCCAGAAGACCAGGGCGCTGCCGACGAAGACGATGGCGCCCTCGAGCCACTGGCGCAGGCGGTCCGCGGCCGTGGCCGGCACCGCGGGAAAGTGGTGCAGCCCGACAACGAGCAGGGTCAGCGCCACGAGCACCAGCGGCGCCTCGGCCGGCTGGGCGGCGCGCGCGGCCTCCGGCGCCACGAGGGGCAGGAAGGTGCTCAGCGCGACGACCGCCCAGATCACCCCGGCTCCGGCGCCCAGGGTGGCCCAGGCGCGGCGCACGGGACGCTGTAGCGCGGGGGTGGCGGCCAGGTGGACGACGAGGACCAGGACGCAGCCCAGCCCCACGAGCCAGCCGGCGTCCACGAACGCGGGCCGCGCCGCCTCGGGGGCCAGACCCCAGCCCACCACGAGCAGCGCGGCCAGGATGACGGCAGTGGCGACCGTGAGCCAGGCCTCCCAGCCGGCCAGGCGACCGGGAGCCGGCTCGGGGTCGGTGCGTGCGCGCCACATGAGTGATCGCTAGCGGTATCGGCGCGCGGGCGCACCGGCCTTGAGCGATGGGCACAGGCGCTTGGCGCATCGCGCCACGGGCCTATCCTGAGGAGGACCCGACCGAAGGCCGCGATGCTCAACTTCCTGCTCAGGCACAAGACGAAGATGCCCGACCCCCAAGAGGCGCTCCCGGGCCGCCCGACCCCCATGCAGGTGCCCGAGGGCCACGCCGTGCTGGACGCGCCGCTGCGCCCGCCCTTCCCCGACGACACCGAGCAGGTCGTCGTCGGCATGGGCTGCTTCTGGGGCGCCGAGCGGGTGTTCTGGCAGATTCCCGGCGTGTTCACCACGGCCGTGGGCTACGCGGCCGGCTACACCCCCAACCCCACCTACGAAGAGGTCTGCTCGGGGCGTACGGGCCACAACGAGGTCGTGCTCGTGGTCTTCCGCCCGGCCGAGGTCTCCTTCGACGAGATCCTGCGCCGCTTCTGGGAGGGCCACGACCCCACGCAGGGCATGGGCCAGGGCAACGACGTCGGCACCCAGTACCGCTCGGGCATCTACACGACCTCCCAGGCCCAGGCGACGGCCGCGGAACGCTCACGCGAGTTGTACGCGGAGGCCCTGCGCGCCGACGGGCAGAGCGAGATCACCACGGAGATCCTCCCGTCGCAGGCGTTCTTCTACGCCGAGGTCTACCACCAGCAGTACCTGCACAAGGTGCCGGGCGGCTACTGCGGCCTGGGCGGCACCGGCGTCAACTGCCCGGTCGGGACCGGGACCAGCGCCTGACGACAGACCGGCGGCTGCGCGGCGCGGTGCTCGGTGGGCTGGCGGCCTTCCTGGCCCTGGTCGCCCTCCAGCACCCGCTGCGCGCCGATCTCCCGCCGGGCGAGCACTTCATCAGCGAGTACGCGAAGGGCTCGACCGCGCCACTGCAGTTCGCCGCCTTCCTGGCCTGGGCGCTGGCCTTCGCTGCCGCCGCGTGGCTGGCAGCGCGCGCGCCCCGCCGACCCATCGCCCGTGCCCTCACGGCCGTCGCGCTGGCCATGGCGTCCGTCGGCACCCTTGTCGCCGCGCTGTTCGCCACCCAGACCGTCGCGGGCGAACTGCAGCCCGGCGTGCAGCGCACGCTCGAGGGGCGCCTGCACGACCTCGGGTCACTGCTGCTCTTCGCCAGCCTCCTCGTGGCCGCAGTGGCCGGCGTGCGCCTCGTGCCCCGCACGCGCTTCCGGGTGACCGTGGCGCTGCTGGCGCTCGCGCTGGTCGCCACCGTGCCCGTCCTCGTGGCGCTGCGCCTCGACCTCCCGGGCATCGGCCAGCGCGCCTTCGTGCTCATCGGGTGCGCGTGGGCGTTCCTGTTCGCCGTCGAGGTCCCGACGCGCGGACCGCCTCGGCCGGTTGCCTCCTGACCGACGTACGCTCGCCGGCTACTCCGTGACACCACCGTCGGTATCGTCCGAGCCGCCGCCGGTATCGTCCAAGCCGCCGCCGGTATCGTCCGAGCCACCCTGCGCGGCGTCCTGGGCGACCTCGTCGACGCGCTCCTCGAGCTGGGTGAGCTGCTCGGAGGTCGACTCCAGGGAGCTGCTCAGCTCGCTCACCGTGCCGTCGAGCTCCTCGATCTGCCCGGAAGCATCGTCGGCGCCCTCGGCCTGTCCCTCGACATCGTCGATCTGCTCCTGGAGCGCCTTGACGTCCTTGCGCAGCTCGGTCACGCTGCTGCGGGACGCACCCTCCCCGCCGCCGCCGCCGCCCTCGTCGTCCATGGCGAAGATGATGGCCACCGCGGCCAGGCCCGCGGCGAGGACGCCCAGGAAGGCCGCGGCGTAGGCCCAGTTGCGGCTGCTGCGGGCCTGATCGGCCAGCTCGGCGCGGGAGGGCCCGGCCTCCGCCTCGTACTCCTCGTAGACCTCGCCCCGCCCGCGGGCGGGGTCGCGGGGCGCCTGCTGCATACGCGTCGGATCTTCAGCCATGGTCGGCCCCTACCCGACGTGACGCGGCTCACACGCACGTCGAACAAGCGTCCGCGGTGCGCTGAGCGCGACTTCACCCTGGCGCGTCGAGCCCGAGCGAGCGCTTGAGCTCGAGTACCCGCGTCGCCGACTCGCGCACTCGCTCGCGGAAGGCCGGCGACGCCTCGACCCGCGCCTCGTAGGCGCGGAACACGCGGATCCATGAGCCGCGGCCGGTGGTCAGCGCGACGTCGCCGCCGGCCTCGATCATCTGCACGGCCGCCTCGTCGACCTCGGCCACATCGGTGACGGCCTCGGCCTCCAGCGAGTCGGTGATGGCCACGCCGTCGAAGCCCAGCTCGTCGCGCAGCAGGCCGTCCACCACGGCCGGCGAGAGCATGGCGATGCGCTCCTCGTCCAGGGCCGGGTAGCGCGCGCTGCCCAGCATGACCAGCTGCGCGCCGGCCTCGATCCCCGCCCGGAAGGGCTCCAGGGCGGCGCCGGTCAGCTCGCCCTCGGAGAGATCGACGGTGGCCGGGCCGTCGTCGGTGTTGACGGTGGCGCCGCCCAGCCCGGGGAAGTGCTTGAGCGTCGCGGCGACGTCACTCTCGCCCAGCCCCTCGACCGCAGCGGCAACGCGCGTGGCCGCCGCCTGAGGGTCGGCGGCGAAGGCCCGGCCGGCCATGACGGACCCGTCGACCACGGGCACGTCGGCCACCGGTGCGAGGTCGACCGTGATGCCGTGGTCACGCAGGCCCGCGCCGGCCTGGCGGTGGGCGGCGCGCACGGCGGGAGGATCGCCCTGGCCGGGGGCCGCGCGCTGGGGGCCCAACCAGTCGAGGTTGCGGATGGGCCCGCCCTCCTGGTCGGTCATGATCAGCGCGTCGCCGCCGGCGGCCTCCTGGATGTCGGCGGCCAACGCCTTGGCCTGGTCGGGGGAGGTGAGGTTGTCGGCGAACAGGATGACCCCGGCGGCCCAGCCGTCGGCCAGGATGTCCTCCACGTAGCCCGGCAGCTCCGTCCCCGCGAAGCGCAGCACGACGAGCTGTCCGAGCTGCTGCTTGAGCGCGAGCTCGTCCACGGCAGCGCGCCGCGGCTCGGGCGCGATCTCGCCCTGGGCCGCTCGCGGCGCCGAGGCCACCTCGCGGGCAGTCTCGTCTGGACCTTTTCCGCCCGGCCCGCCCGCCCACGCGCCGAGCACGACGCCGGCCAGGCAGACGGCAGCGACCGCGGCCACAAGCGTCAGACGACGCCTGCGGACCTCCGGCGTGGTGGGCGGGCGGGGAAGGCGCATGCGAGGAGGGCGATGCTAGCCCCGCCGCCTCGGATGACGCGGTCG
>JBBJOB010000144.1:0-5677 GCA_037721455.1 Solirubrobacteraceae bacterium
CTCGCCACGGTGGAGATCGACTGGTTCAGCCTGCTCACCGTTCCGCTGTTCATGGCGGTGATCGGTTGGATCACCAACTGGAGTGGCGTGTGGATGCTCTTCAACCCGATCGAGTTCCGCGGGTGGAAGGTCCCGGGGCTGCGGTCCGTCGTCGCCCTCCTCCCGCGCAAGATCCAGCAGGTGCCGGGGATCATGTCCGGCGGGGTGGGCTGGCAGGGGATCATCCCCTCCCGCGCGGCCAAGATGGGCTCGATCGCCGTCGACAAGGGGATCGCCAAGCTGGGCAGCCCGGCCGAGTTCTACGCCCAGCTCGAGCCCGAGAAGATCGCCGAGCACATCCTCGCCAACGCGCGCGACGACATCCGCACGCTCGTCGAGCAGATCATGCAGCGCGAGCACCCGCAGCTCTGGCACAACACTCCGCCGAACGTGCGCGAGGCCGTCCACGAGCGCGTGCAGTCACAGCTCCCCGACATCGTGCACGAGGTCACCGAGGAGATCGGGAACAACATCGACCAGTTGCTCGACGTGAAGCTCATGGTCGTCCGGCGCCTGGAGGCCGAACCGGAGCTGTGCAACCGCGTCTTCCAGGAGATCGGGCGCAAGGAGCTGCGCTTCATCGTCAACTTCGGCTTCTGGATGGGCCTCGCCCTCGGCGTCCCGGTGGCCATCCTCACCGAGGTGGTCTTCGACTTCTGGTGGCTGCTGCCCATCTGCGGGGTGATCGTCGGCTATACGACCAACCTCGTGGCCATCTGGATGATCTTCGAGCCGGCCCGGCCGCGGCGGTTCCTGGGCCTCAAGCTCCACGGGCTGTTCATCCGCCGTCAGGCCGAGGCGGCCGACATCTACGCCGAGATCATCGCCGACGACGTCATCACGCTGAGCAACATCGGCAACCAGCTCCTCCACGGGCCGGCGTCCGACCGCACGCGTGCGATGATCGAGAGCGCGATACGCCCCGCGGTGGATCGCGCTGTGGGCCCGGTGCGCTCGCTGGTGCGCGTGGCGCTGGGCACGCGCGAGTACGACGCGATCCGCGAGTCGGTGGCCGTGGAGTCCGTCGACTACACGATGACGCCGCTGACCGACCCGGAGTTCAACCGCCAGCAGGCCACCCGGATCAGCTCCCTCATCAGCTCGCGCATGCGCGAGATGGAGCCCGAGGACTTCGCCGAGATGCTGCGCGCCGCCATGAGGGAGGACGAATGGCTGCTGTACCTCCACGGCGCGGTGCTCGGCCTCGCGGCCGGGTTTTTGCATCTGGTGATTTTCCACTACGTCTAGCATGCGCGGCCGCTTACGAACCGAAGGAGATCTGACATGGGAGTCCTCGACGACAAGGTGGCCATCGTCACCGGCTCGGCGCGCGGCATCGGGCGCGCCACGGCGGAGCTGCTCAGCGAGCAGGGCGCCAGGGTCGTCATCAACGATCTGGACGGCGACGCCGCGCAGCAGACGGCCGACGAGATCGCGGGCGAGACCGCCGTTCACTCCGGCGACCTGACCAAGGGCGACGCGCCCGACCAGCTCGTGCAGACGGCCGTCGACGCCTGGGGTCGCCTGGACATCATCGTCAACAACGCCGGCTACACGCTCGACGCGCCGATCCACAAGATGAGCGACGACTGGTTCCAGCGGATGCTCGAGATCCACGTCACGGTGCCCTTCAAGGTCATCCGCGCGGCGGCCCCGCACCTGCGCGAGCCGGCCAAGGCCGAGCGGGAGCGCAGCGAGGAGGTCTTTCGCAAGATCGTCAACATCTCGTCGGTCTCGGGGACCATGGGCAACGCCGGCCAGGCCAACTACGCGGCGGGCAAGTCGGCCGTGGTCGGCCTGACCAAGACCCTGGCCAAGGAGTGGGGGCAGTTCAAGGTCAACGTCAACGCGGCGGCCTTCGGCTTCATCGAGACGCGCCTGACCGCCTCCAAGGAGGGCTCCAACACCATGGAGGTCGACGGCGAGACGGTGCAGCTGGGCATCCCCGACCAGCTTCGCGGCATGGCCGCCATGCTGATCCCCATCGGCCGCCCAGGCACGCCCCAGGAGGCCGCCGGCGGCGTGTTCTTCCTCTGCTCGCCTTGGTCCAACTACGTCCACGGCCAGGTACTCAACGTCACCGGCGGCCAGTTCACCGGCATGACGACCTAGTGTCGTGAGGCGGAAGTTCGCTTGCTGATGGTGGATGCCGGGTGCCGGCAGACGCGGTCCGGTGCCGCCAGATGCCAGCGAACTTCTGACTCACGACACTAGCTACGCAGCGCCACGGGCGGATCCCGTACGCGGGGCGCGCGGGCGAGGAGCGCGAGGGGCGGCGGGCTCTGCGCGGCCGCGACGTGCGCGACGGGCGATGGCGAGTGCCGGTCGCGGCCCTGCACGTCCGTGTGCAGCCGCTCGCCCTCGGCGCGGTTAGCGTGGGGCGATGCGCGTGGCGGCGGAGGCACGACCGGCTGAGCTGCCCCTTCCCGGCGGCGTCCCGGGTGCGACGGTGCGCGTCCATCCGCTGCTCACCGCCGAAGCGCTCGCGCCACCGGCCTTCGCGGCGCGGCCCACCGGCCGGCTGCCACTCCTGCGTGGGCTGGCCGCGCGGCGCTCGCGCTGGACGTGGCTCCCCATCGGGGCGTTCCTGGTCGAGCACCCCGGCGCGGGCCTGCTGCTGGTGGACGCAGGCTTGCACTCCAGCGTGGCCACCGACCCGCGGCCCAACCTCGGCCGGCGCCACAAGGCGACGCTCAGAGTGCGCATGGAGCCGGACCAGTCGATCACCGGACAGTTGCGAGCAAGGGGCGTCGAGCCGACCGCGGTGGACGCCGTGGTGATGACCCATCTGCACTACGACCACGCCAGTGGCCTGGCCGAGCTGCCCGACGCGACGTACGTTGTCGACCGCCGCGAATGGGCCGCGGCCACCTCGCGCGGCTTCACCAGCGGCTACCGCAAACGCCTGGTCGACCACGCGTTCGACTGGCGCGCCGTCGACTTCGACGGCCCGGGCGTCGAGGCCTTCGCTACCTTCGGGCGCTCCCTGGACCTCTTCGGCGACGGCGCCCTGCGCCTGGTCTCCACCCCCGGCCACTCTCCCGGCCACATCTCCGTCGTCGCGCGTCTCTCCGAAGGCGAGCTGGTGCTGGCCGGCGATGCGGCGCCCTCCCTCGCCAACATCGAGGAGCAGCGCCTCGGCCTGCTCTTCGACGACGAGCACCTCTTCCGCCGCTCGCTGCGCGAGCTGCACCGCTACCTGCAGGTGACCCCCGGCGCCCTGGTCATCTGCTCCCACGACGCCGACCTGTGGCCCACCCTCGACCCGGTCTACGCGTGAGGCAGCGCAACCTCCGGCCTCCGCGACGGTTCCAGTGACGTGCACCGACGCCTGACGCTCCTCGCCACCCTCGCCTGCGCCGCTGCCGCCGGCGCCGGCGCCACGCCCGCCGCGCACGCTCGCGTGGCCGTCGTGGCCACCGGCGACGATCGCCCCGCGATCACCGCCTTCGGGGGCACGGAGGTCGTGGCGCGCCCCGACGTCGGCGGCGCCACCCGTGCGGTCACGGCCTCCCCGGACGGCGCGCGCGCCTTCGTCGCCGCCGACCGCCGCGTTGTGCGCATCGACCTGAGCACCAACGAGGCCGCGGGCGGCACGGTCGACCTGGGCTCCAACGTCGTCCACCTCGACAGCTCCGGTGACGGCGGGCGCATCTTCGCGGCGCGCCGCGGCGCCATCGACATCATCGATGCGACCACCCTGGAGCGCCTCGACACCGTCGAGGTCGAGGGCTACCGCTACGGGCCGTTCGCCGTCTCCAACGACGGCACCATCGCGGCACTGGGCCTGGAGCGCGATCTGGTGCTCTACGACCTCGCGGCCGGCGAGCAGCTCGCCGAAGTCGACCTCACACGCGTCGGCGCCATCGCCTTCCCGCCCTCGGGGGACACCGTCTGGGTCGCGACCACCAGCGGGATGCTCTACGGCTTCGACCGCGACAGCGGCGCCCGCGACGCGCGCATCGACGTGGGCGAGGGGACGGGCGGCGGCCTGGTCATCAACCCCGACGGCGACCGCGCGGTCGTCGGCCCCGATCGCGGCGAGGACACCCTGGCCATCGCCGACCTCGTCGAGGAGGAGCTGGTCACCCGCGCGCACACGGGGGACGGCGAGGGCTCCGTGGACTACTCCGGTGACGGTTCGCGGATCTTCGTGGCCAACCGGGAGTCGGGCACCGTCTCGGTGCACAGCGGATTCAGCTACAAGCGCCTGCGCATCCAGGACCTCGACGACGACGCCGTCCCGCGCGACCTGCGCATCCAACCCGGGCTGGCCGTGATCCGCGGCACCGAGGGGCCCGACGAGATCACCGGCAGTCGCGGGCCAGACCAGGTCGAGGGCCTGGGCGGCGACGATGTCCTCAGCGGGTTCCGCGACGCGGACATCGTGCTCGGCGGCCCCGGCAACGACCGTCTCAGTGGCGGGTCGAGCAGCGACGTCCTGGACGGCGGGGAGGGGAGCGACCGCCTCAGCGGGCAGGTCGGCGACGACCAGCTCCAGGGCGGGCTGGGCGACGACCAGCTCTTCGGCGGCACGGGCAACGACACACTGGACGGCGGCGAGCAGGCCGACTACCTCGACGGCGGCGACGGGGACGACGTCGCGCGCGGCGGTGCGGGCGACGACCGCATCATCGAGTCTGGCCTGGGCAACGACTCGCTGCTAGACGGCGGCGAGGGAAACGACTACATCGACGGCTCGCGCGGCAGCGATGAGATCTTCGGCGGCCCGGGCAACGACACGCTGCTGGGACGCACGGGCAGCGAACTGATCGACGGCGGCACGGGGACCGACATGATCGACGGCGGACCGGCGGGCGACCGCATCCTGGGCCGCGAGGGCGACGACGGGATCCGCGGCGACGCCGGCCGGGACAGCATCCTGGGCGCCGAGGGCAACGACAACATCGACGGCGGCTCGGACGATGACTACCTGTCCGGCAGCTTCGGCAACGACGTCATCGTCGCCGGGCCGGGCACCGACGAGGTGGTGGGCGGGCCCGGGGACGACATCATCTACGTCGCCGACGACGAGACCGACGAGGTGAGCTGCAACAGCGGCTTCGACATCGTCTACACCGAGAGCACCGCGCCGGAGCGCGACCAGCTCACCGAGAGCTGCGAGGAGGTGCGCCTCATCGCCCCGCAGCCCTCGACCGACGCGCCGCCGGAGTTCAACTTCGTGCGCGGCA
The DNA here is from genome assembly GCA_037721455.1 of Solirubrobacteraceae bacterium. Taxonomy (GTDB): domain Bacteria; phylum Actinomycetota; class Thermoleophilia; order Solirubrobacterales; family Solirubrobacteraceae; genus Siliceabacter. Next base: position 5,232 of record JBBJOB010000144.1, read on the forward strand.
CCGACGGCGACGACACACTGTTCGGCACCGAGGCCGACGACGAGGTCTTCGGCTACGACGGCAACGACGACCTGTACGGCAACGGCGGCGACGACTACATCGACGGCGAGAACGCCAACGACACCCTCCACGGCGGCGCGGGCGACGACCAGCTCTACGGCCGCCAGGGCGATGACCTCCTGCTGGGCAACGAGGGCAACGACTACATCGAGGGCGCGCGCGGCAAGGACGTCATCAACGGCGGTGCGGGCGACGACACGATCTTCGCCAACGCCGGCGACGACCGCATCTCCGGCGGCGAGGGCGACGACCGCATCAACGTCATCGGCGGCGGCCGCGATCGCGTCGAGTGCGGCCCCGGCGAGGACATCGTCTTCGCCGGCCCCGAGGACATCATCGACGAGAACTGCGAAGAGATTCGCCGCTGACATCGGCAGAAGCGCCGA
>JBBJOB010000145.1:0-5671 GCA_037721455.1 Solirubrobacteraceae bacterium
GACGTCGGCCTGGAGTGCGAGTGGCAGGTCATCTACGGGCGCGAGGAGTTCTTCAACGCGACCAAGCTGATGCACAACGCTCTGCAGGGCGCACCCGAGGACCTCAGCGAGGACGACTGGGACACCTGGCGACGATACAACGAGATGAACGCCCGCGAACTGACCGGCGGGTGGGACGTATGCCTGGTCCACGACCCGCAGCCCGCGGCCGTCTTCCAGCTCGTGCCCGAGAAGGCCAAGGGATGGCTGTGGCGCTGCCACATCGACGTGTCGACGCCCAACCCGGCGACCATCGAGCGACTGCTGCCCTACATTCGCGACTACCCCCAGTCTGTCTTCCACGTGCCCGCCTACGTGCCCGAGGGGATGGGCGGCAACGTCAACATCGTGCCCCCGGCCATCGATCCGCTGGCGCCCAAGAACATGGCGCTGTCGCCCGAGGACGCCTCGTACGTCTGCCAGCAGTTCGGCATCGACGTCGACCGCCCGCTGATGACCCAGGTCTCACGCTTCGATCCCTGGAAGGACCCACTGGGGGTCATCGACGCCTACCGCATCGTCAAGGAGTCGTTGCCCGAGGTGCAGCTCGCGCTGGTGGGCTCCATGGCCAGCGACGACCCCGAGGGCTGGGACTTCTTCAACGCCACGATCGCCCATGCCGAGGGCGACCCGGACATCCACATCCTCAACAACTTCAACAACGTCGGAGCGATCGAAGTCAACGCGTTCCAGTCGCACTCCGACGTGCTTGTGCAGAAGTCCACTCGGGAGGGCTTTGGCCTGACCGTCACCGAGGCGATCTGGAAGGGCCGTCCGTTCATCGGCGGCAACGTGGGCGGAATCCCCTTGCAGATCGAGAACGGCGTCTCGGGGTATCTGGTGGACACCGTGGAGGCCTGCGCGGCGCGCGCCACCGACATCCTCAAGGACCCCGCCCTGGGCAAGGCCCTCGGGCGCCGGGGCAAGGAGCACGTGCGCAAGCACTTCCTCATGCCGCGCTACCTGCGCGACTACCTGCGCGTGTTCACGGAGCTGCGCGGTTGAGCGACGGCGGCGCCCCGCTTGTCCTGGTCTCCAACCGGGGACCGGTCACCTTCCAGGACGACGGCTCGGTCACCCGCGGCTCGGGTGGGCTGGTCACGGCGTTGACGGGCCTGGCCTCACACCGCGAGGCGACGTGGATCGCCTCGACCATGAGCGAGGGCGACGAGCGCCGCTGCCGCGAGGCGGGCGGTGAGCCCTTCGAGGTGCGCGCCCCCGGGGGCGGCGAGTACCGGGTGCGCCTGGTGCGCTCCGACCCCGAGGCCTACGAGCGCCACTACAGCGTGTTCGCCAACCCGATGCTGTGGTTCATCCAGCACTACCTGTGGGACATCTCCAACGCGCCGGACATCCGCCGCGAGGAGGTCGAGGCCTTCGAGTACGGCTACAACGTCGTCAACGCGGACCTGGCCGAGGCCGTGATCGAGGAGATCGAGGGGCTGGACCAGCCGATGGTCATGGTCCACGACTACCACCTCTACACGCTCCCGGCGCTCGTCCGCCGGGCGCGCCCCGACGTCTTCCTGCACCACTTCGTCCACATACCCTGGACCCAGCCCGACGCGTGGCGCGTGCTGCCTCGCGGCATCCGCAGCGAGATCTTCCACGGGCTGCTGGCCAACGACATCATCGGCTTCCACACCCGGTCCTACCGGTGGAACTTCCTGCAGTGCTGCCGCGACCTGCTCCCCGAGGTGGAGGTGGACTTCGAGCGTGGTGTCGTGCACGCGGATGACGACCGGGAGGTGTGGGTGCGCGCGTATCCGCTGCCCATCGACGCCGAGGCGACACGGTCGGTGGCGCGCAGCGCGCGCACCAAGCGCTTCGAGAGCACGCTGTTGGAGCGCCGGCGCGACCACCTGATCCTGCGCGTCGACCGCGCCGATCTGTCCAAGAACGTGCTGCGCGGGTTCAGCGCATTCGATCTCTTCCTCGAGCAGCACCCCGAATTCATCGAGCGGATCACCTTCATGGCCCAGCTCATGCCTTCGCGGACCGACGTGCCCGAGTACGCGGAGTACCTGGAGCGCATCGAGGCGCTGGTCGCGGTGGTCAACCACCGCCACGGGACGCCGGACTGGATGCCCATCCAGCTCAAGCTGCGCGACGACCTGGAGGAGGCGGTGGCCTCCTACAAGCACTACGACGTGCTCATGGTCAACGCCATGTTCGACGGAATGAACCTGGTGGCCAAGGAGGGGCCGGTGGTCAACGAGCGCGACGGCGTGTCGATCCTGTCGGAGAACACCGGCGCCCACGAAGAGCTGGGCGAGTTCGCGCTGAGCGTGAACCCGTTCGATATTCAGGAGACCGCGGACTCCATCCACGAAGCGCTGACCATGGCTCCCGAGGAGCGCGCGCGCCGCGCGCGCGGCCTGCTGCAGACGGTGACCGCCCGCGACCCGGGCGACTGGATCGACGAGCAGCTCGACGACATCCGCTCCAAGCGGTCGGGGGAGGCGGCACGGAGCTGAGCGACGGCGCTGCTTTTCGCATCTCCCGCTATCCGGGGACAGAGCGCCACGCGCCCGAGCGGGTCTATTCGAAGCCGAACTCGCGCTCGGCGGGGTCGGCAGGCGGCGACGGCTGAGGAGCGGGGGCCGGCGGGGGCGACGGCCGGGAAGGCCTCGACGCGGGCGCGGACGGCTGGCGCGGCGCTGGCGCTGGCGCGGGAGGTCGAGCAGGCAAGGGAGCGCGAGCCGGCGATCCACCAGAACCTGTGCCCTCCGAGCCGCCGCGCGCACGATGCTCACAGCCGCCGCCCGACGCCCCGCTCGAGCCGCGGCCGGACGCCCCGCTCGAGCCACCGCCCTCACCGCTTTCGCGGCCCGAGCCGCCACGCCCACCGCGCTCCCCACCCCCGCCCGAGCGATCCGCTTCTTCTCCCTCACCGCTCTCGCGTCCCGAACGACGCCGCCCCTCACGGTCGCCATCGCCGCCCGAGCCCTCGGCCTCCGTCTCCCCGCCCCCACCCGCCCCCAACTCCACCTCGCTCCCCTCGAACTCGCCACCCTCCGCCTCGTCCTCCATCGGCGCCACGGCCAGCGGCTCTGGTGGCGGCGGGGGCAGCGCCGGTTCGGAGGGGGTCAATCGGGGCCACGCGACGACGAGAACGACGGCGGCGAGCAGCGCGAGGGCCCGGACGACGTTGCCCCAGCGGATGCGCCCGCCCAGCGACGGGAGGCGATCGGTATCCATGTCCCCCCTAGGCACGCGGGGACCGTTGTTCGCCCCCTCGGGGAGGATCTGTCGTCCCACCGCTATCATGCGCCGCCGCTCATGGGCCTGCCCGCACCCGTCTACGATCTCCTCCTCCTGCTCGACCCTCGGGCCGAGGACGCTCAGCGCGAGAAGGTGGTCAACGACGCCGAGCGGATCATCGGCGGCGGCGGAACCATCGTCGAGAACCAGCCTTGGGGCACGCGGGCGATGGCCTACGAGGTGGACCACCAGAAGGAAGCCGTGTACCACCTGATCCAGTTCGAGGCGCCGCGCGAGACGATCGAGTCGCTGGACCGGGCGCTGCACATCGCCGACGGTGTCGTGCGGTACCGGATCATTAAGCTGCCGCTCGACGCCCCGGCCCCCACGCCGCTAGGCGCCGCCGTACCCGAGCCGCTCCCCGCCGAGCGGTCGGACCGCTCGGACCGCTCGGACCGCTGAGACGCCGCTCCGCGAAGCCGGCTCGACCTCGCCGTCAGGCGGGCTTCGTGACGTACGACCCCCGCTCTGTCACGACTCTGCGAGGAAAGCGCGGAGGATGCGACACGCAGGACCGTGGCCGCCGGGACCGGGTCTAGACTCGCCCGACGACTTCAGAACCGTCCTGAAAGGAGTGGTGGACATGGCCGCCACGAACATCAACCGGGTCATCCTGACCGGCAACCTCACACGCGATCCCGAGCTGCGCTCCACCGGCGGCGGTACCAGCGTCTGCAGCCTGCGCCTCGCTGTCAACACGCGGCGCAAGAACAACCAGTCCGGCGAGTGGGAGGACAGGCCCAACTTCTTCGACATCACCGTCTGGGGCGCCCAGGGCGAGAACTGCGCGCGCTACCTGAGCAAGGGCCGCCCGGTCGCCCTTGACGGCCGCCTGGAGTGGCGGGAGTGGCAGGACAAGGACACCGGTCAGAACCGCCAGAAGATCGACGTCATCGCCGACTCGGTCCAGTTTCTCGGCAGCGGCGGCCGCGAGGAGGGCCAGTCCGGCGGCAACGGCGGCGGATTTGCCCCCCGCTCGGACATCCCGGCCGACACCAGCGACTTCGCCGGCGCGCCGGCCGGCGGCACCCGCGACAGCTCACCGCCCGACGACGACATCCCGTTTTAGCCTGGATCCACCGATTTCTCGCCAGCGCGGGGGTGTGCATGCGGTGGTTGCCGGGACGTTTGCCTGCGGGGTCGCGGCGGCGGGCTCGGCGAACGGCAGCACCGAGGATGTGCAAGCGAGGCCACCCCCGCCCTCTGCGGACGCCAGCAGACACGATTGGTCGACCGTTCGTCTGACCTGCCGCCGCCGCGCGGATCGGTGGATCCAGGTTTAGGGCGCGGGCGCGCTCGCACCGCCCGGTGATGTGAGCGCGTCGCTTGCCGGCCCGCCCGGACTGATCCCCGCCACGACCGCCCGGGCGGGCCGCCGCCCTGGCATGCTGGAGTACGGTCATGCCAGTGGTCCGTTCCGCGCGACCCGAGGACGCCGAGCCTTTCGCCATGGTCATAGCCGCAGTGGCCGCCGAGGGCGACTCCATCCTCACGGAGGCGCCCGTGGACGTGGCCGGATTCTCCCTGCGCGTCCGCCAGACCATCCGCGACCCCGACCATGTGCTGTTCGTGCTCGTCGAGGACGACGAGGTGGTGGGCTGCCTCGGGCTGCACCCCACCAACGCCGAGGGCGTCAACACCCTGGGCATGGCGGTGCTGGAGGGCAGCCGCGGGCGCGGCGGCGGCGGCGCATTGCTGGACGCCGCCCTGGGCGCGGCCCGCGAGCGGGGTATCCACAAGGTCGAGCTGGAGGTCTTCTGCGGGAACGGGCGGGCCATCGGCCTGTACGCCTCGCGCGGCTTCGCCGTGGAGGGCGTGCGCCGCCAGCACCACCTGCGCCAGGACGGCAGCCGGCGCTCCACCCTGCTGATGGCCCTGCTGGCCGGCGAGGGCGCGCCGACAGCGAGCGACTAGGTTCCTCCGGCACACGACCTACCGGAGGGACCAACTAGGATGGGCGGATGCCCCAGGTGATCCTTCTCAAGGACGTCGAGCAGCTCGGCGCGCGCGGTGAGGTAGTCGATGTCTCGAAGGGCTACCTGCGCAACTTCCTGGTCCCGCGCAAGCTCGCCCAGCCCGCGACGAAGGGGTCGGTCGACGCCGCGCGCACCCGCCAGGAGGCCGCTGAGCGGGCCCGCGTCCAGGCAAGCGCACGCTCCGAAGAGAGCGCGGCGCTACTGGCCCGCACCGTCCTCACCCTGCCCCACCAGGCCGGTGACGACGGCCGCCTGTTCGGCTCGGTGACCAATGCCGACATCGCCGACGCCATCCGGGAGGCGCGCGGGATCACCGTCGACCGCCGCAAGGTCCACCTCGAGGAGCCGATCAAGAACGTCGGCACCTACATGGTCGTCGTCGAGCTCGACGG
>JBBJOB010000007.1:0-19631 GCA_037721455.1 Solirubrobacteraceae bacterium
GAGGCTCGTGCGCGGCGCTCGTGGCGGCCTCGTCGTCAGCGCCGGCGACGAGCACCCTTCCTCCTTCGTCGCCCAGGCGCGCCAACAGCCGCTCCGCCTCGCCGCGGTCGTCGGCCAGCGCGGCGCGCAGGCGCCCGCCCAGCGCGGCGGCCAGGGCGCGCTCGCAGCCCGCCTCGACCTCGAGCTCGTCGGCCAGGGAGCGCAGGCCCGCGGCGCCGCGGCCCGCGGCGCCCGCGTGGGTGCGCAGGTACTGGTTGCAGGCGGCTAGCTCGGCACCCACCCGGGCCGCCTCGCGGCGCGCGGCCTCGGCTACGCGCTCGGTCTCGCGCCGGGCCAGCCGCGCGGCCTCCGCGGCCGCGTCGGCCTCGCGCAGTGCGTCGCGCGCCTGCGCCACCAACGCGGCGGCTCGAGAGACGTCCGCGTCGGCCTCCTCGCGCTCGGTGCCCAGCGACGCGAGCTCGCGGTCCAGCGCAGCCTCGCGGTGGGCCTCGAGCTGCTCGAGCTCGGCCTCTAGCGCCTCGATGCGCCCGCGCCCGGCCTCGTCGGGCACGTCCTGGGCCGCGCCGGCCTCGAGGGCGCGCAACGTGGCGCGGCGGCCCTCGGCGCGCTCGGCGACCTCCTCGCCCAGCGCGCGCACGCGCTCCAGGCGCCCGTCGACCCGCTCGGCGCCCGAGCGGGCCGCGTAGGTGCGGCGGGCCAGCGCCTCGCGCTGCTCGGTGCGCCGGGCCAGCGCCTGCTCGGCTTCGTCGCGCCGGGCGGCCACGCCGCGCAGCGCCTCCTCGGCCTCCCCCCGCGCAGCCCGAGCGGAACCAGCGGCCTCCGAGGCCGCCGCCAGCTCGACCTGCGCGACCCGCACGGCGTCGCGGGCCAGCGTCCAGCGCGCCTCCAGCGTCTGGCGCTCCAGGCGCTGGTGCAGCTCGGCCGCCTCAGCCTGGCGCTTGAGCGGGCGCAGCCGCGAGCGCGCCTCGCGCTCGACGTCCAGCGAACGGTCGAGGTTGTCCTGCGTGCGCTCGAGCTTGAGCTGCGCGCGGCGGCGACGCTTGCGGTGCTTGCCCAGCCCGGCGGCCTCCTCGATGAGCATCCGCCGGTCGCGGGGCTTGGAGGTCACGATGCCCTCCACCCGACCCTGGGAGACCACGGAGTGCATCTCCTTGCCCAGTCCGGTGTCGCTGAGGAGCTCGAGCACGTCGACCAGCCGGCAGCGCGCGCCGTTGAGGCGGTACTCACCGTCGCCCGCGCGGTCGAGGCGGCGCAGGATGGAGATCTCGCCCAGCGGCACGTCGATCGCCCCGTCGGCGTTGTCGATGATCAGCTCCACCTCAGCGCTGGAGCGGGCCTGCACGCCGCGGCCGCCACCGAAGATGACGTCCTGCATCGTCGAGCCGCGCACGGCCAGCGGCGACTGCTCGCCCATGGCCCACAGCACGGCGTCGGTCACGTTGGACTTGCCCGACCCGTTGGGGCCGACGATGACCGACACGCCGGCGTCGAACTCCAGCCGCGTGCGCTCGGGGAAGGACTTGAAGCCCTGGAGGGTCACGGAGCGCAGGTGCACCGCTAGTGGTTCCTTCGGTGGGTCGCGTGCCGGTTCGCCGAAGGGGCCACTAACTCTCCCCGCCGGGGGCCAGCGCGTCCAGGGCCGCGCGGGCGGCCTCCTGCTCGGCCTGCTTCTTGGAGCGTCCGCGGCCGCGGCCCAGCGGATCGCCGTCCACGGTGGCGGCCACCTCGAAGATGCGGTCGTGGGGCGGGCCCAGCTCGTCGGTGATCGCGTAGTCCACAACCCGGGCGGTGCGCGCGAGCAGTTCCTGGAGGGCGGACTTGAAGTCGATGGGGTTGCGCAGCGCGTCGTCGATCTCGGGCGCGAAGGCCTCGACGACGGCCTCGGCTGTGCGCTCGTAGCCGGCGTGCAGGTAGCAGGCGCCGATCACCGCCTCCACCACTGAGGCCAGCACGCGCTCGGTCTCCACCAGCGCCGCAGCCGTCGCGCCGGCGGCGTCGGGGGCCGCCGCGCGCAGACGCTCGGGCACCCCGAGGCGCTCGGCGACCTCCCGGCAGGCGGGCCCGCTCACCGACTGGGCGCGGATCTTGGTCAGCCTCCCGGCGCCGAATCGCTCGGCCTCCAGGCGCGGATAGAGATGCGCCGTGACGGCCAGGCCCAGCACGCTGTCGCCCAGAAAGGCCAGACGGGCGTAGGAGTCCACCCGCCGCTGCGTCCAGGACGCGTGGGTGAACACCTGCCGGCCCAGGGCGTCGGGAAGCTCGTCGAGGAGGGCCCGCAGGAGTCTCAGCTCAGGGCTCGGCGCGGTCGAGGTCGAGGTGGGGGCCCGCCGGGTCGTGCTCCACGACGAAGTCGACCGCCTGCCCCACGGTCAGGATGCGCGAGGCCTCCTCGTCGGTCATGCGCACGCCGTAGGAGTCCTCAAGCTCTTGGACCAGCGTGTAGAGGTCCAGCGAGTCGGCGCCCAGGTCCTCGCGGAAGCGCGTCTCGATCGCGATGCGCGCCGGCTCGAGGTCCAGCTCGTCGGCCAGGTGGCCCTGGATGAGGGAGAAGACCTCCTCGCGGGTCATCTACGCAACGTTAGGGCTCGGGGCGGACCGATCGACCGGCGGCCGGGCGCGCAGGGCTCCGGCGGCGTCGAGCGCCTCGTGGGTGCGGCCCACGATGTCGCCGCTCACGCCGCGCGCTGCCAGCAGGATGGCCTGGGAGAACCCGTACCGGGTGAAGCGCCCGTGGGGCACCACCCCCAGGCGGCGCAGCCCCAGGAGGTAGGCGCCCCCGGGCCCCTCGGGGTCTAGCTCGTCGCGCAGCCCGCGCAGCGCGGGGCGCAGCAGCGCGCCCCCCGCCTTGGCGCGCGGGGAGGCCATCGCGCGGTCGCGGATCGCGCCCAGGACCGTCTGGGAGACGCCCTCCATGAGCTTGATCGCGACGTTTCCCGTGAACCCGTCGGTGACCACCACGTCGGCGGCGCCCGCGGTGATGTCGTTGCCCTCCACGTTGCCCACGAACTCGAGGGCCTCGCCGGCGTGGGCGGCCCGCTCCGCGAGCGCCGCGTGGGCCTCCTGGACCAGCGGCGTGCCGCGCTCGGCCTCCTCGCCGTTGGACAGCAGCGCCACGCGCGGGCGCTCTACGCCCAGGACCACGCGGACCAGGGCCGCGCCCATGAACGCGAACTGCACGAGGTGCTCGGGGCGCACCTCGGCGTTGGCGCCCACGTCGAGCAGCGTGACGGGGTGGCCCGGGACCGGTACCGGCGTGGCCAGCGCGGGCCGGTGAATGCCGTTCGCGCGCTTGACCCGGAAGAGGCCGGCGGCCAGCGCGGCGCCGGTCGAGCCGCCGGACACGAACGCGTCGGCGCGGCCGTCGGCCACCGCCTCGACGGCCCGAACGACCGAGGCCTCGGGGGTCGAGCGCGCCGCGGCCATCGGCTCGTGCGCCTTGGCGATGGAGACCGGGGCGTCGACGACCTCCACGCCCTCGGCCACCTCCCCCAGCTCGTCCGCCGGGCCGAAGAGCAGCACACGTACGCCGCGCACCGCGGCGATCGCGGCGCCGGCGGCCACCTCGGCGGGGCCCAGGTCGGCGCCGTTGGCGTCGACGGCGATGGTGACCCCGGCCATCCCGGGAGGGTCCTACTCGTCGGGGTCGACGTCGACCGGCGCGGCGACGACCTCGCGCCCGGCGTAGTGCCCGCAGGTCGGGCACACGCGGTGCGGCCGCCGCGGGCTGTGGCACTGCGGGCAGTGGTTGTACGTCGGCGCGCTCATCTTGTGCTGCGAGCGGCGCTTGGTCGTGCGCGAGTGCGACTGCTTCTGCTTGGGGACGGCCATGAGCGACGACAGGGTACAGGTCGCGTCGGGCCAGGCCGCCGCCCGCAGGCGGGTGCCTTCACGCGGCTTGGTCTAGGCGGCTACCCGGCGGGTCGCCGACACTCTGGAAGGACACCGTCGCGATCGGCGGCGTGAACGGGCTGGTCGCGCTGCTGGACCCCGCCACGGGCACCGACGCCGGCGCCCTGCGCGTCGGCGTCGACTACATCCACAGCGCCCCGGCGGTGGCGGGCGACGTGCTCGCCGTCGGCAGCCAGGACGGGCGGCTGCGGGCGGTGGCGTCCGGCTGAGCCCTACTCGAACCGCAGCTCGCTGAGCTTCGCGAACCGCGGGTCGGGTGGGCGCTCGTGCGCGTGAGGATGGACGTTGAGATCCTCCCCGCACACCTGGCACAGGCCGGCGCAGTCCTCGCGGCAGACGATCTGGGCGGGCACCGCGAGCACGAGCGCGTCCTGGGCCCAGCGGCGCAGGTCGAGGTCGCCTTCGTGCACGTAGGGGCTGGCCAGCTCCTCCACGTCACCGGGCTGGTCGACCTCGCGGGAGTCCACGTCGAAGGCCGGGTGTGCGGGCTCCAGGCAGCGCATGCACGGCCCCTCCACGCTCGCCGTGAAGTGCAGGCGCAGCGACCAACCGCCGCCCAGCGTGCGGGACAGGTCGAGGCGCACCGGCACGGTGGCAGGCGCTACGGCGTAGCGCTCCTCGCCGAAGGCCAGCGGTTCGAGCGTGACCTCCAGGTCCAGCCGCCGTCCCTCGCCGGGGTCGAGCCGCAGGCCCGCGAGATCGAAGGTGTCAGCCCTCGCGGCCATCCCGGTCGAGGCTAGCGATGCTCAGAGTGCGAGCACCTCCGCGCGCCGGCGACTACTCCCGCTCGGCCAGCTCTCGCTTGAGCACCTTTCCGGTCGCGTTGCGCGGCAGTTCGTCGATGAACACGACCTCGCGGGGGACCTTGTAGCCGGCCAGGTTGCTCTTGACCTCGGCCTTGAGGTCATCCTGCGAGACCGAGCCCTCGTGGCGCAGCACGACGAAGGCCTTGAGGCGCTGGCCGAACTGCTCGTCGTCGACCCCGATGACCGCGCACTCCTCCACGGCCTCGTGGTCGGCCAGGCAGTCCTCGACCTCCCGGGGGAAGACGTTCTCCCCGCCCGAGACGATCATCTCGTCGTCGCGGCCGTCGATGAACAGGCGCCCGCCCTCGTCGAAGTGGCCCACGTCGCCCGAGGACATAAGCCCGTCGATGACGTCCTTGTTGCCCCCGCCGGTGTAGCCGTCGAAGGCCATCTCGTTGCCCACGAAGATGCGCCCTGTCCCCCTCGCGCCGACCTCGCGGCCCTGCTCGTCGTAGAGGCGCACGACGGTACCGTGGGGCGGGCGGCCCGCGGTCCCCGGGGCGGCGCGCAGGTCGGCCGGCGTGGCGATCGTCGCCCAGGCGACCTCGGTGGAGCCGTAGAGGTTGTAGAGCACATCGCCGAAGACGTCCATCACGCGCAGGGCGAGCTCGCCGGGAAGGGCCGAGCCGCTCGCGGCGATCACGCTCAGTGAGCGCAGGTCGTAGCGGCCGATGACCTCGTCGCCCAGCTCGAGGATGCGCTGGAGCATCACCGGGACCACGATGAGTGCGCTGGCGTCGTGCATGGCCACGGCCTCGAGGGTCTGCTCGGGGTCAAAGCGCCGGCGCAACACAACGGTCGAGGACAGGCTCATGCCCAGCGTCCAGTGGGCGAAGCCCCAGGAGTGGAACAACGGCGCTGCGATCATCGTCTTCTGCCGCGCGCGCAGCGGGATCATGGCCAGCAGCGCGGCGGCGGGTTCCAGCGACTCGGGCTGCTTGCGGTTGGCACCTTTGGGGGTGCCGGTGGTGCCCGACGTGAGGATGACCACGCGGCCCTTCTCCGAGGGCGGCTGAAGATCGCTGCTGTCGCCCGAGGCGATGAGGTCTTCGAGCAGCGGGTCCCCGGGCCGGTGGTCGCCCTCGAACCAGCCCACGTAACGCAGGCGATCTCTCGACGCCTCGGCGACCAACTCGGCGAACTCCTCGTCGAAGACGATGGCACTGGGTTTCTCCCGCGCGCACACCTCGGTGATCTGCGGCGCGGCGAACTGGGTGTTGAGCAGCAGCGCGTTGGCCCCGAGCTTGGAGCACGCGATGGTGGCGTCGATGAAGCCGCGGTGGTTGCGACAGAGGATGGCCACGCCGTCGCCCTGGCCGATACCGGCCTTCTGCCAGCCCCGTGCAAGCGCGTTGGAGCGCCTGTGCAGCTCCTCGAAGGTCAGCGTGCCCTGCTCGTCGATCAGCCCGATCTCGTCGCCGTAGCGGATGGCCGACGCGCAGTAGCCCGCGGCGGGCGTCGGACCCCACCGGGCCAGGGCGAGTCCCGTCTTGATCAGGCGGTCGGGACGGGTGGGCTTGACGATGCCCGCGCGCACGAGCGTGCGCACGGTGAAGGCCTTGGTCCGGAGGGTGCCGAGCTGCATTCGCGCGACTCTATGGGAGCGCGAGGCCCTTCGGCGTTTTACCGGTGTCGATGAGCGTGTGGATCTCCCCCGCCCGGCGCGGGTTGAGGAAGACGTGGCGCTGTCCCACACTGCGCTTCTCGCTGAGCAGTCCCTCGGCCAGCAGGGCCTCGCCGACCGCCTCGGCCAGGGCACGGTCGTTGCCCTGGAAGCCGCGGGCCAGGTGGGAGAACTCGGTGTGGTAGCCGCCCCACTTGCCCATGCCGTGCAGGCGCTGGAGGATGCGCCTGGCCACGCGGCGGGCGGGGTCGGGATCGTCGTGGGGGCGCACGGGACCGTGGCCGTCCCCGCCGATCAGGGCCAGCACCGCCTCTTCATGGATCTCTACGGAGGCCGGGTCGGCGGGCCGTCCCCCCAGCCGCGCGATCGCTTCGGCCACCCGTAGTGGGTGCTGGACGCCGATCGGCGGGGCAAGGGCACCGTGCACGCCGTCCAGGACATGGCCGGGCAGCGCGAACGCGCGCGTGCGCAGCCGGTCGATGCCCACCGTGGCCTCCTCGTAGGCCACCGCGGCCAGCTCGCCATCGCCGTGGCGGACCGGGACGGCGAGCACGAGATGAGTCTCGAACTCCCCGAAGAGCATCACGAGGTCGTCGGCGGCCAACGGCGTGGGCAGGGCGGCGGCCTCGCACAACGCGCCCGCCAGTGCGGCGCCGACCAGCCACTCGCGCTCTGAGGCCGCGTCGGGGTCGACGCGCATCCCCGGGCTCACGGGCGCCACGCCCACCAGCGCGTCGGCGCACGAGGCGACGGCCACGCCCACCGGTATCGCGTAGCCCGAGCGGGAGCGGGCCAGCTCGTCCCGCCCCCGGTCCAGCTCCTCGAGGAGGAGGCCACGAAGCCTCCCCGCACAGGCGGGCAGAGCGGCCGTTCCTCCCGCTTCCGCCAGTGCGCGCTCGAGGTGTTCCATCGCCTGGCGAGCGTACGGTCCGTGGCACACTGGCGGCATGTCCGTCTGGTTCGAGCACTACGGGTTCGCCGAGGTGGCCGACGACCTGGTCGTGGGCGCCTACCCCCAGGACGCGCGCGACGTTGGCGAGCTGCGCGACGAGGGCATCACGCGGGTCTTCAACCTGGTGCGCGACCTCGAGTACGAGGAGGAGGGCGGGCGCGAGGCCTGCGCCGCAGCCCTGGAGGCGGCGGGTATCGAGGAGGAGCGCGTGGAGGTCGAGGACTACGGCTCGCTGCTGCCGGGCCAGATCGAGCGGGCGGTGGGCGTGGTGGGCGCCTGGCTGGACGACGGGGAGCGGGTGTACCTGCACTGCCGCGCGGGTTGGCAGCGCTCGGCCGCCGTGGCCGCCGGAGTCGTCGCGGTGCGCGACGGCATCGGGATCGACGAGGCACTCGCGCGCATCCGCACGCGCAAGCCCACCGCCGCGCCCCTGCGCCACCAGCGCGCCGACCTGGCGCGGTGGTGGCGGGCGCGGGCCGCGCGCTGAGCCCTCGCCGCCGTTCCGTCAGGTCGAGGGCCTACGGTGCGACCTCTCCGCCATGGAAGCCGCCACGCCCCTCCCCTTCAGCTCGGTCCACGTGCGTAATGGTCGCCTGGCCATCGACGCGCTCGTGGTCGACGACCAGTGCACGGTGCGCCAGGCCGCCGAGCGAGACGATCCCGTGCGCTTCGTGGTCGACGCCATCGAGATCGGCGCCCGGGTCCTAGACCGCGAGCAGGCCGCCACGGACACGGACTTCGTCAAGCTCGAGTTCGAGCGCACGGCGCGCGAGCTCAACCAGCAGTTCACGGAGCGCGCCACGAAGGTGGCCGACCGGCTGGACCAGAAGGTGGAGGAGGCCTTCGGCGCCGAGCACGGGCACGTGGCCAAGGTGCTGGCGCGCCACTTCGGCGACGAGTCGACGGGCGCCGTGCAGCACCGCGTCAAGGCCGTCCTCGACGACGTCGCCAGGACGATGCGCGAGGACCTGCGCAAGCAGCTCACCTCGGATACCACCGACAACCCGATCGTGGCCATCCAGCGTTCCTCGCTGAAGGTCATCCGCGACAGCACCACCGCACAGAACGAGGCCCTGGTCGCCATGACCGGCAAGCTCGAGGCGCTCAAGCTCCAGGTGACCGAGCTGCGCGCCGAGAAGCAGCGCCTGGAGGACGTGTCGGCCGCCGAGAGCCGCGGTACGGCCAAGGGCCGCACCTACGAGGAGGCAGTCTTCGAGGCCCTCGACGGGGTGGCGACCTCGCGCGGCGACGGCTGCGAGGCGCTCGGCGACCTGCGCGGCGACGACGGCAAGAAGGGCGACGTCCTCGTGTCGGTGGACGCCTGCGCCGGCCCGGCCCGCGGGCGCATCGTCTTCGAGGCCAAGGACGTACGCAGCCTGCCGCGCCGCCAGGCGCTGGACTACCTGGATCGCGCGCTGGGCAACCGCGGCGCGGACTACGCCGTGCTGGTGATGCCCTCCGAGGGCAACCTGCCCGCCCGCTCCAATCCCTTGCGCGAGATCAACGGGAACAAGCTGTTCGTCACCTACGACCCCGAGGAGGGCTCGACGCTGGCGCTCGAGGTCGCCTACTCCCTGGCCCGGGCGCGCGTGCTCATGGCCCGCGACGCCGGCGGCGGACTGGACACGGGCGCGGTCCGCGCCGAGGTCGAGCGCGCCGTCGGCGCCCTGGAGGACACGCGGCGCATCAAGCAGCAGCTCACCCACGCCCAGAATGGTGTCTCGGGCGCACGGGACGTGCTGGAGGCCATGGAGGCCGGCGTCAAGGCGCACCTGGCGGCCATCCAGGCGCTGCTCGACGCGGATGCCGCGCCATGAGCGCCGGGCCCGCCGCGCGCCGCCTGGCTGTGCACGGCCAGCGCGCTAGACGGTCCGCCGCGAGGACGCATCGTGGGCCAGGGCGTGCCCGTTGCCCTCGGCCGGCGGGCCCTCCCGGTGCCAGACCGTCTGCTGGGGAAACGGGATCTCGATGCCCTCGGTGTCGAAACGACCCTTGATGCGCTCCAGCAGCGCCCGGCTGATGCGCCACTGCTGGCTGGGCGTCGTCTTGATGGTCAGGCGCAGCAGCACGCCGTTGGGGTTGAGGTTCTGCACGCCCCACATGGCGGGCTCCTCGAGGACGTCGGTGTCCTCGCGCCACATCTCGTCGGCGGCGGCCTTCATGATCGCCTTGGCGTGCGCGATGTCGGACTCGTAGGCCACCTCGACGTCCAGCAACACGCGCGACCAGTGTTGGCTCATGTTGCCCACCCGGCGGATCTCGCCGTTGGGCACGTGCCACACGGTGCCGTCCACGGCGCGCAGGCGCGTGGTCCGCAGGCTCACCGCCTCCACCGTGCCGACGGTCTCCGTGTCCAGGTCGACGACGTCTCCCACCCCGTACTGGTCCTCGACCAGGATGAACATGCCCGACAGGAAGTCCTGCACGAGCTTCTGGGAACCGAAGCCCAGCGCGACGCCCAGGATGCCGGCGCCGGCCAGCAGGGGCGCGATGTTGACGCCGACGGCGCCGAGGATCATGAAGCCGGCGATCAGCCAGATGGCAAAGGTCGTGGCGCTGCGCAGGACGCTGGTCAGCGCCTCGATGCGCTGCTCGCCGCGCATGCTGGTCTCCCCGGTCTCCAGGAAGGCCTCGGGCGTGCGCCGGCGCACGCTGCTGCCCAGCCGCTCGCGGAGGCCGCCGGAGGCCAGATGGCGCAGCCCGCGCTTGATCATCCGGCGGGTCAGGCGATTGACCATCCACGCGACCACGACGATGAGGAGGATGGTCAGCGGCGTGTCCAGCAGCCATTTGACGGCCTGGGCGAGCTGGGCGTTGCCGGTGGCCTCCAGAGCGGCGCGGCAGCCAGGGGATGTCTCCTCCCCACACACGCGCATGAGGCGCTCTTCGGAGATCTGGGCGAGGAAGAACGGCATCGCGCCGACCGTAGCAGCGCCACCTGATGACGCGGACGGCCTCGCGCTTATGCGGGCCTACCTCGGGCTGAGCTCGCGCTCGTCGTCCTTGCCCTGCAGGCGCTCGCGGCCGCGCTGCACAGCTGCGGTGAACTTCGAGAGGTTGACCTCGAGGGTGTTGAGGATCTCGTCGGCGTAGTCCTCGGCGCCGAGACGGATCTCGCGCTCGCGGGCGCGGGCGTCCTCGATGATGTCCTCGGCGGCACGCTGGGCCTGCTTGGTGACCTCTTCCTCGCCGACGAGCTGATCCTGGCGCTCGCGCGCCTCCTTGACGATCCGCTCGGCCTCGCGCTTGGCCTCGGCGAGCATCTCCTGGCGCTCCTTGACGATCCACCGCGCCTGCTTGATCTCCTCGGGGATGGTCGCGCGCATCTGGTCGAGGAGGTCGTAGATCTCCTCCTTGTCCACCCGCACCGTGTCCGTGAGGGGCACCTGCTTGGCGTTGTGGACGAGGTCGTCGAGCTTGTCGATGAGTACGAGGACGTCCATGGCAACCCTTCGTTCGTCAGCGCGCGAGCTGTTCCTTCAAGCGACCGACCACCGGAGCCGGCACCAGCCCGTCTATGTTCCCTCCGAAGGTCGCGAGCTCCTTGACTCCACTCGAGCTGAGGAAACTGTACTGCGGGCTGGCCATGAGGTAGAAGGTGTCCACCTCTTCGGTCTGCATCCGGTTGAGCTGGTTCATCTCGAACTCGTACTCGAAGTCGGAGATCGCGCGCAGGCCCTTGACGATCGTGCGGGCCCCCTTGGCCAGCGCGAAGTCCACGATCAGGGTGGCGAACGGCTCGACCTCGACGTTGTCCAGGTCGGTGATCGCGCCCTGGATGAACGCGATGCGCTCCTCGATGTCGAAGAGGTGGTGGCTCTTGCGCACCGATGCGTTGACCACTCCGACGATCACCACGTCGAAGATCGTCGCCGCCCGGGCGATCACGTCGAGGTGGCCGTTGGTGATCGGGTCGTAGCTGCCCGGGCAGACGGCGATGCGGCGGGGATCAGGTGTCATGGATGCGGATCAGCGTGTCCCCATACCGGCGCTCGTCGCTCACGACCAGCCCGAGGGCCAGTGGTGCGCGGCGATCACTCTCGGCCACCACGCGGGCTCGGGGCGCGAGCACCGCGGGCAACGCCTCGCGCAGCTGCGCCGCCAGCCCCGAGGCCGGTCGGTAGGGAGGGTCGAGGAAGACCAGATCGTATGCATCGCCGCGCACCGCTGCATCGCGGAGGGCGGCGGGAGCCTCGCAATGGTGCACCGGGGCGTTCAGGCCGAGCGCCGCGAGGTTGACCCGCACGACCTCGACGGCGGGCTTGGAACTGTCGACGAAGACGGCACTCGAGGCGCCCCGGGAGAGCGCTTCGAGCCCCAGCGCGCCGGAGCCGGCGAAGAGGTCGAGAACGCGGGCGCCGGCCGGCGCGGCCCCGCCCTTCCCGGCGCGCGCCTCGAGGATCGAGAAAAGGGCCTCCCGGACCCGATCGGACGTCGGGCGGGTCTCGCGGCCGGACGGGACGGCGAGGCGGCGGCCACGATACGTGCCCGCGATGATCCTCACGCTGCTACCGGCTCGGCCTCCGCAGCGGCCAGCGCGTCAGCCAACAGGGCATGCTCGGGGCTCTCGAGGGCGGGATCGGTCTCCAGGAGCGACGCGGCGGTCGCGTGCGCGCGCTCCAGCAGCGGCGCGTCGTCGGGCAGGCGAGCGGCGCGGAAGCGGGCGAGGCCCGACTGGCGCGTGCCGGTCAGCTCCCCCTCGCCGCGCAGCTCGAGGTCGATCTCGGCCAGGGCGAAGCCGTCGCCGTGGTCGGCCAGCGCCCGCAGGCGCGGCGACTCCTTGGGCCCGAAGAGCAGGCACAGCGAGTCGTGCTCCCCGCGTCCGACGCGGCCGCGCAGCTGGTGAAGCTGGCTGATCCCGTAGCGCTCGGCGTCCTCGACGAGCATGACGGTGGCGTTGGGCACGTCGATGCCGACCTCGATCACGGTCGTGGCCACCAGCACGTCGGCCACCCCGGAGGCGAAGGCCTCCATGGCCTGGGCCTTCGCGCGGGAGGAGAGCCGCCCGTGCAGGAGTACGACGTCGAAGTCGCGAAACGCGCCGGTGCGCAGGCGCTCGAACTCGGCGGTGGCCGCACGGGCCGCCAGCACCTCGGACTCGGCCACCAGGGGGCAGACCACGAAGGCCTGGCGGTCGGCGCGCAGCTCCTCGCGGATGCGCTCGTACGCGCGCTCGCGCTCGCGCTCCCCGCCGGCGACGTGGGTGGTGACCGGCCGCCGGCCGCGGGGCAGCTCGCGCAGCGCGGTGACGTCCAACGCGCCGAAGGAGGCCAGGCGCAGCGTGCGCGGGATCGGCGTTGCCGTCATGTGCAGCACGTGGGGCGCCAGCCCCGGGCCCGCCTTGGCGTCCAGCGCCGCGCGCTGACGCACCCCGAAGCGGTGCTGCTCATCGACCACGGCGACGGCAAGGTCGCGGAAGGCCACGGCGTCCTCGATCAGCGCGTGCGTCCCCACGATCAGCGCGAGCTCCCCGCTGGCCAGCTTGCCCAGCACGTCGGCGCGCCGGCGCGCCGGCGTGGACCCGGTGAGCAGCGCCACCGAAAGGAGACTGGGGTGGGGCCCGCCGGCAGCAGCCACGTGACGGCGGCCGGCACCCACCAACCCGGGCATGAGGGTCTGGACGGTGGCGAAGTGCTGTTCGGCCAGCGTCTCGGTCGGGGCCATGAGCGCCGCCTGGCGTCCGTGCTCCACCGCGCGCAGCATCGCGTGCAGCGCCACGACGGTCTTGCCGGAGCCCACCTCGCCCATGAGCAGGCGCTGCATCGGGCGCTGGGCCGCAAGGTCAGCGTCGACCTCGTCCATCGCACGCCGCTGGTCCCCTGTGGGCGCGAAAGGGAGCTGCTCGTCACGCCAGGCAGCGCTGAGCGTGGGCGGGTCGGCCAACGCGACGGCCCGCAGCGCTGCGCGACGTGCGGCGCGCAGGCGCAGCTGCACGACCTGATCGACCAGCAGCTCGTCGAAGGCCAGGCGCCGGCGGCCGACCTCGTGGTCACCGAAGTGCGCGGCGGTCAGCGCCGCGGCGACGTCGGGCAGGCCCTGGGCAGCGCGAAGCCGCCCGGGCAGGCGCTCGACCGCGTCGGCCACCGCGTGGCGGTGCTCGCGCGCCAGCGCGGCAATCTGCGTGGAGCTGATGCCCTCGGTCGCGCGGTAGACGGCCATCGCCTCCGTCCCCCCCGCCGCCTCGTCGGTCGGCGCGTGCGAGCGCACACGGAAACGGTCGCGCCCCTGCACATCGCCGTGGAGGATCAGACGCGTGCCGGGCGCGTAGCGGCGCTCGAGCCAGGGCTGGTTGAAGAACGCCGCCTTCATCACCCCGGTGGCGTCGGCCACGGTGGCCTCCACGAGCGGTCGCATCCCCCGCCGGCGCACGGCCCGCGAGCGGATCGAGCGCACCTCGACGACCACGCTGGCCACCTCGCCGGGCGCGAGGGTCGCGACGGTGCGCGCCTCGCCGCCCCCGCGGGGCAGGTGGGCGAGGAGGTCGGCGACGGTGTGCAGCCCGAGGGCCTGCGCGGCCTCCGCGGCCTTGGCCGGCTTGACGGTCAGCGCGATCTCGAGGGCCGACGGCCGCGGCCAGCGGACCGGCGCTTCGAGGAGCAGCTCGCGGCTGAGCTGGTCGCGTGAGGCGAAGGCGGTCGGCACGCAGGGATGATCGCGCGTGCGGCGGCGGGAGCGCTTCCACGGGGCCGCGGCGACGCTGCCGTTCGCCGAGACCGCCGCGCCGGCAACGCGCAGCGGAGGAGGCGATCACTCAGCGGCCACCAGCCACCACCACGCGGCCTGCCCACCCCGCTCGAGGTCGAGCTCGACGCCGTCGGGCGCCAGCGCCTCCACGCGCGGGCCGTCGAAGGGGGCGTTCGCGCCCTCGAGCACGGTCAGCAGCTCGGCGCCACTGGCCAGCCGGCCCAGCACGGCGCCCAGCGTCCGCTCGGCATCCCCCCAGGCGACGAGCTCCTCGTCGACGTAGCCGACAGCCTCGCCCGCCGCGAAGCGACCGTCCGCGTCGTCGCGGCCGGCAGGCGCGACCCCGCCCGTGCGCAGGCGCGCCAGCTCGCCGGCCATCGCTGCGGCGTTGTCGGCTGCACGCGCGTCGGGGTCGAGGCGCAGGCTGACCGCCAGCCCCGCCTGCTGGGTACGCGTGGGCACCACCTCGACCGTCTTGTCCGACAGCTCGGCCGCGCGCTCGGCGGACATGACCACGTTGGGGGAGTTGGGCAGAACCACCACCTCCTCGGCCGGGACATCGTGAATGCCCGCCAGCAGCTCGTAGGTCGACGGGTTGAGCGTCGGGCCGCCGTCCAGGACGCGGACGGCCGGGCCCTCGAACAGCCGGGGCATGCCTTCGCCGCTGACCACTGCGAGCGTGCCACAGCGGTGCGTCGCGGGGACCGCGACCGGACCCACCGCCGCGGCCAGGCGGCGCGTGCGCGCTTCGACCTGCAGGGTCATGTCGGCCACGTCGAGGTGCGAGACATCGCCCGCTCCGGCGAACAGGCCGGTGGCCGCCGCCGGGTCGTCGGTGTGAACATGCACTTTGAGGGTGGCCTCGTCGCCCACTACGAGGACGGAGTCCCCCAGCGTCTCCAGCCTCGGCACCCACTCGGCGGCGTGCAGCTCGCTCCCGGTGACGGCGAAGTTGGTGCAGTAGCGAAAGGTGGAGCTCTCGTGCTCGGGATGGGTCACCCGGGCCGGCGCGTAGCGCTCGACGGGCGGGGGCTCGGTGCCGCGCAGGGCGGCGACCATCCCGGCGAAGAGAATGACCACCGCGTGGCCGCCGGCGTCCACGACGCCCGCATCGCGCAGCACGGGCAAAAGCTCCGGGCCCCGGCGCACGGAGTCCTCGCCGGCCGCCAGTGCAGGCTCGAGCACGTCGGCGATCAGGGCGTTCTGCACCTCGGGTGCGGCTTCGGGCCCAAGGGAGGTGTCCTCGCGGTGGGCCAGCTCGGTGGCCACCCGGGTGGCCATTTCGCGCATCACCGTGAGGATGGTGCCCTCGGCCGGGGCGCGCACCGAGCCGTACGCGCGATCGGCCGCGCGGGCCATGGCCGCGGCGATGAGCACAGGATCGACCAGCTCGCCCGGGCGGCTGATCAGCTCCTCGGCCGCGCCGCGGATGAGCTGGGAGAGGATGACGCCCGAGTTGCCACGCGCGCCCAGCAGAGCTGCTCGCGCGACGCGATCGACGATCTCGTCGCGGCCGATCTCGTCGATGGAGCGTTCGCCGTCGCGCGCGAGCTCATCGAGCTCCTCGCGCACGGCCCGCAGGGTGAGGACCATGTTGTCCCCCGTGTCCCCATCGGCGACCGGAAAGACATTGAGGTCGTTGACCTCCTGGCGGCGCGACTCCAGGTGCGCCATGGCGCCGTCCACGACGGCGCGGAAGCGGATGAGGCTGGGGTCGGCGGACACGAGGGCCGGGCGGGCCGCTGCGCCGGCCCTAGACAGCCTTGGTGACCTTGCCGGCTTTGAGGCAGCGGGTGCAGACGTACACCCGCCGCGGCGCCGTGCCCACCAGCACCCGGACCTTCTGCAGGTTTGGGTCGAAGCGTCGCCGTGTGGCGACCATAGAGTGGGAGCGGTTGTTGCCGAAGGCAGGGCCCTTCCCGCAGCTGTGACACACCTTGGCCATGGCGACGGGGCAGTGTAGAGAACCCGGCGCATCCGCGGGCCGCGGCGGGGGGAGCTACCCGGCGCGACGTTCTCATGCGCCCCTGTCAGGGTACGAGGCTGGAGTGGGCGTGGCCACCGACATCACGCTCCCGGAGCGCTACCGCCTGCTCGGGCATATCGCGTCGGGAGGGATGGCCGCCGTCTACGCGGCCGAGGATCGCCTGCTCGAACGCCGGGTGGCGGTGAAGGTGCTGGCCGCCCATCTGGCGGCCGAGGCAGGGGCCCAGCAGCGGTTCGCACGGGAGGCGCGCGCGGCAGCCCGCGTCTCCGACCACCCCCACGTGGTGACCATCTACGACGTGGGCGAGCACGGGGGTCGTGCCTTCATGGTCATGGAGCACATGGCCGGGGGGACCCTGGCCGACCGCCTGCGCGACGGTCGCCCGGCTCGCGAGGACGCCGTGCGCTGGCTGGGGGAGGCGGCCTCGGCGCTGGACACCGCCCACCGCGAGGACATCGTCCACCGTGACGTCAAGCCCGCCAACTTGCTGCTGGACGCCCGCGACCGCCTGGCTGTGGGGGACTTCGGCATCGCGCGCTTGGCCGCCGACACCGCGATGACCCAGACGGGGATGGTGCTGGGCACCGCGGCCTACATCGCGCCCGAACAGGCCATGGGTCACGAGGCGACCCGGGCCAGCGACCGCTACGCCCTGGCCGTGGTGGCCTACGAGCTGCTGACCGGCGAGCGCCCCTTCCGCTCGGGCACCGCAGCCTCCCAGGCCCGCCAGCACGTCGACGAGGAACCGCCGCGCGCCTCTCAGGAGGCGCCCGACCTGCCCCCTGCGCTGGACGGCGTGCTCACGCGCGGCATGGCCAAGGCCCCCGAGGACCGTCCCGCCTCAGCGCAGGAGCTGGCCGACGAGATCCGCGACGCGCTCCAGGGCGCCCCCGCAACCGCGACCACGCGGCGTGCGGCGGGGCTGGGCGCGGCCGCGGCAGGTGCAGGCGCCGCGGGCGCCGCCGGTGCCGCGGCCGGAGCGGGGACCCGCCGCCGCGAGCCGATCGTCGCGCGTCAACCCACTGCCCCCCGTGCGCCCGGCGGCCAGGTTGCGGCGCCGCCCGAACAGCGCGCCTCCGCGTCGCGGCGCTTCCCCATCCTCATCGCCGCCCTGCTGGCCGCAGGCATCCTGTCAGCCCTGGCCGTCGCGACCCTCGGCGGGGGTGACGAGCAGGGGTCCACGACCGAGGACGAGCCGCCCGCGCAGAGCGAGCCCGCCGAGGAGCCCGAGGCCCAGGAGCCCGAGCCCGAACCCGCACCGGCCGACCCCGAGCCCGAGCCCCAGGAATCCGATCTCTCCGGCGCCGACCCGGTCGCCCTCAACGACGAGGGCTTCGCACTGATCCAGGCGGGCAGCTTCGCCGACGCCGTGCCGCCACTGGAGCGCAGCGTGGCGGCCTTCGAGGCCCAGGGCCGCACGGAGGAGAAGGCCTACGCGTTCGCCCTGTTCAACCTCGGCCAGTCGCTCAACCGCTCAGGCCGCCCGCAGGAGGCCATCCCCTTCCTGGAGCGCCGCCTGGAGGTCGACCCCGACGAGCAGCCCGACACCGTCGAGGCCGAGTTGGCCGACGCCCGCGGCGAGCAGGGCGGCGGCCGGAGCCAAGGGCGTGGGCGTGGCGCCGACAAGGATGACGACGAGGGACAGGACAACGACTAGCGCGGCCGCCGGGCCCCGCGTCGGGCTCGGGCGGACGCGGATGCTCGCTGCCGTCGTCGTCGCGGGGCCACCAGCCGCGCAGCCCGTGGACGTCGTCGTCGGGGCCGATCATCGCCCAGACCAGGAAGACGGCGCCCAGCACGTGGACCAGCACGGTCAGCCCGATGGCGATGAACTGCGCCGACATGCTCCTGAGGAGCCTACCCCGCCCGTCAGCCCTCCAGGCAGCGGCGCAGCGCCACCATGGCCAGCACGGCCTCTGCCGCCGCTGCGCCCTGGTGGCGCTTCTCGCCTCCGGCCCGCGCCAGGGCCTGCTCCATGGTGTCGACGGTCAGCACACCGAACGCGCAGGGCACGCCGGTGCGCAGCGCCACGTCCTGCACGCCGCGGGCCGCCTCGCCGCAGACGAAGTCGTAGTGGTCCGTCTCGCCGCGGATGACCGCCCCGAGGCAGGCCACGCCCGCGTAACGCCCGCTGCGGGCCGCGTAGAGCGCCGCGAGGGGCAGCTCGAAGGCGCCCGGCACCGTGAGCACATCCACCTCGTGGACCCCGTCGGCCTCGAAGACCTCCCGTGCGCCGGCGACCAGGCGGTCGGCCAGGTCCTCGTAGAAGCGCGCGACAGCGATGGCGAAGGTCACCCCCCGCGCTCCTCCTCGTCGCGCTCGCGCTGCTCGTCGGCCTGCTCCTCGTCGTGGAGCATCTCCTCGTCGAGGTTGAGCGCCTGGTGGTGCAGCGTGTGGCCCATCCGGTCGCGCTTGGCCCGCAGGTACTCCTCGTTGTGGGGATTGGGCGTGTGCTCGATGGGCACCTGGGCGGTCACCGACAGCCCGTAGCCCTCCAGGCCGCGGATCTTCTTGGGGTTGTTGGTCAGCAGGCGCATCGACGTGAGCCCCAGGTCGACGAGGATCTGCGCGCCGATGCCGTAGTCCCGCAGATCCGCGGGCAGCCCGAGCTCGAGGTTGGCCTCGACGGTGTCCATCCCGCCCTCCTGAAGCTTGTAGGCGCGCAGCTTGTTGAGCAGGCCGATGCCCCGTCCCTCCTGAGCGAGATAGAGCAGCACACCGCGCCCCTCCTTCTCGATCATGCCCAGGGCCGACTCGAGCTGCTCGCCGCAGTCACAGCGCAGCGAGTGGAAGACGTCGCCGGTCAGGCACTCGGAGTGCACGCGCACCAGCACGTCCTCCTCGCCCGCCACCTCCCCCTTGACCAGCGCGACGTGGTGCTTGGTGTCGACGAGCGAGCGGTAGCCGATCGCCGTGAACTCCCCGAAGCCGGTCGGCAGGCTGACGTCGACGACGCGCTCGACCAGCTTGTCGTGCAACCGCCGGTAAGCGATCAGGTCGGCGATCGTGACCATCTTGAGCCCGTGGCGCTCGCAGTAGGCGGCCAGCTCGTCGCCGACGGCCATGTGCCCTTCGTCGGCCATGATCTCGCAGATCACGCCGGCGGGATTGAGGCCGGCCAGGCGAGCCAGGTCGACAGCGGCCTCGGTGTGGCCGGTGCGCTCCAGCACCCCGCCCTCCTTGGCCTTGAGGGGGAAGAGGTGGCCGGGTTGGACGAGGTCGCGCGGCGTGGACCGGGGGTCCACGGCGACCTGGATGGTGCGCGCCCGGTCGGGGGCCGAGATGCCGGTGGTGACGCCCTCGCGGGCCTCGACGGTGATCGTGAACGCGGTCTCGAACGGCGACTCGTTCTTGGCCGGCATGAGATCGAGCTGCAGCTCGTCGCAGCGGTCGGGTGTGAGGGCCAGGCAGATGAGGCCGCGCCCGTGGGTGGCCATGAAGTTGACCGCCTCGGGCGTCGCGAACTGCGCGGCCAGCGTCAGGTCGCCCTCGTTCTCGCGGTCCTCGTCGTCCACGACGACCACGATGCGCCCGGCGCGGATGTCGTCCAGTGCCTCCTCGACCGTCGCAAAGGGGGATCTGACGGGTTGGGTCACGGCCGGAGGTTCCTCCCCGGGGGGTTGTCGGGGGGCGGAGCCCCCCGACTGGCCAGCTTCTCCACGTACTTGG
>JBBJOB010000146.1:0-5636 GCA_037721455.1 Solirubrobacteraceae bacterium
CTCCACGACGAGCAGCGCGAAGGCGCGCTCCGTACGCGGTGGACGGGCTCGAGCACGGCGGACATGCGCGTCCAAGGGTACCCTGACCCGACCTGCTCATGGCTCGTCTGATCGGCATCAACCACGTCGCGCTGGAGGTCGGTGACCTGGACGCCGCGCTCGCCTTCTACGGTCGGCTCGTGGAGCTCGAGCTGCGGGGCAGGATCGGCGACCACATGGCCTTCCTCGACGCGGGCGACCAGTTCATCGCGCTCTCGGCGCCGCGGACGGGGCCGCCCGACGACGCCCGCCACTTCGGGCTGGTCGTCGACGACCGGGAGGCGGTACGCGCCGCGCTCGACGGGCTGGAGGCCGAGGTCCTGCCGGGCCGCGGGCTGAGCTTCCGCGACCCCTGGGGCAACCACGTCCAGGTCGTCGAGTACGGCGACATCCAGTTCACCAAGGCTCCCGAGGTGCTGCAGGGGATGGGCGCACAGGACTTGGCCAAGTCCGACGCCGCGCAGAGGGAGTTGCGCGACAAGGGCCTGGCGGGCTGACGGCGCCGCGGTCGCGGCCTGCTCCCCGGTCCTCGGCCTCGCCGCCTACGCGGTGGTCAGGTCGGGGGGGGCGGGCGACCACCGCGATCGTGACCAGCGCGCCTGCGGAGATGACCGCCGCGAAGACGTAGACGGCGACCTCCAGGGAGATCGCGGTGGCCAGCGCGCCGACGCCGACCACCGCGAGCGAGACGCCCAGGTAGATCGCGGCGAAGTAGGTCGAGGAGACCTCGGCGCGGCGGTCGTGCGGAGCGATGGCGTTGATGGTGGTAGTGGCGCCCAGCCAGGTCAGGCCCTGGCCGAGCCCCGCGATCAGCGAACCGGTCAGCAGGACGGCGAGCGAGCGCGTGGGGAAGGCCAGCGCCACCAGCGCGGCGCCCGCGATGAGCGCGACGAGCCCCGCCAGCATGGCCCTGCGCGCTGGTGTCGCGCGGGCTGCGACCTGCGCGGCGCACGAGGCGGCGAGCATCAGGAACACGACGCCGCCCAGCAGCGCGAGGTCGTCGCTGTCCAGCAACAGCGCGGCATAGGAGGGGATGACCGCGAGGAAGAGCCCGGACATGGCCCAGCCCGCCGTGGCCGCCATCGTCGCGGCTACGAAGCGTCGCGCATCGAGTGGAAAGGCGGGGCGTCGGGGCCGCCAGCCCGTCAGCGCGGCGCGCAGCCCGCTCGAGGGAGTGAGCAGGGTCATCATGACCAGCGCGGGCACGAGCAGTCCGAGGTGCACCACGAAGGGCAGCGAACGCCCGCCGACGTGCTCGGCCAGCACGCCGGCCAGCAGCGGGCCCAGCGCCGACCCTCCCACCGTGGCCAGCGTCGCCGCCAGGGCCGCCCTGCCGCGGTCGCCTCCGGGCTCGAGCTCGACCAGCGCGGCCACCGCCGCCCCGCTGGCGATGCCCACGGCCAGCCCTTGGAGCACGCGGGCGGCGAACAGGACGGCCGTCGCCTGGGCGAGCGCGAACAGCACGGAGGCCCCAGCGGCCAGGAAGAGCGTCGCCACCAGCGGCGCCCGCCGCCCGACGCTGTCCGAGAGCGGGCCGAGTAGCAGCAGCCCCGCGATCACCGCGACCGCGTAGGACGCGAAGATGAGGGTCAGGACGAGGGGCGAGAACCCGAAGGCCTCCTGGAAGACCCGGTAGAGCGGCGTGGGAAGCTGCGCTCCGACCAGCAGCAGCGAGAACAGGTAGAAGACCGCGAGGAAGGCCAGCCGACGGCGGCCCGCGCTCAGATCGGGATGCCCCAGAGGGGGAACCAGCGCTCGAGCTCGGGCTCGACGGGCAGCTCCTGGCCGATGATGGCCTTGAGCTGCAGCTCGCGCTCGTTGGAGCGCTGCTTGTCCCCGCCGGCGGGGACGAACGGGTACCAGGAGCCCCGCTTGTAGTTGTAGATGAGGTACATGTCCTGGCCGCGGGTGTCGCGGAAGCCGAAGACCGCGGCCAGGATGCGGTCGCCGTAGCCGCCGACGCCCAGCGCGTCGGCCACCGCGTTGACGTTGACGACCTGGTCCTCGAGGTCGTCGTCGCGCACGATCATCCAGCGGTAGCCGTAGGCGTCCTCGTGCTTGTCCAGCGACGTGCCGGTCTCCTCGCCGGTGCTGCGCACGAGCTCCTCGACCTCCGCGGCGATCTGGTCGAAGTCCGAGGTGCCAAGCGGCTGGAAGACGATGGCCGCGGTGCCGCGTGTCTCGATCTGGTGGCCCGCCGAGAGGTGGACGTAGGCCGTCGACAGCGCGAAGAGGCGGTCGGGCGCCGGACCCTTGATCTGCCGGCGCCCGAGCAGCGAGTCGAAGAGGCCCATCCGGTTCTCCCTCCGGCTAGCGGCTGGCCTGGAGCTGCGCCTCGACCTGCGACAGCGCCGCGATGCGCTTCTCCATCGGGGGGTGGGTCGAGAAGAGGTTGAACAGCGACTTCTTTGCGCCCGCCGGGAAGATGTAGAACGCCTTGAGCTCGCTGCGCGCCCGCAGGTCGTCCTGGGGGATCTGCTCCATCATGCCGCCGATCTTCATCAGCGCCGAGGACAGCGCGCTGGGCCGGCCGGTCATCACCGCGGCGCCGCGGTCGGCGGAGAACTCGCGATAGCGCGACAGGGCCTGCATGAGGAAGAAGGAGACGACGTAGACCACGAAGGAGACCGCGATCAGCCCGAGGATCCCGGGGCCCTCATCGTCGCCGCCCCCGCCGAAGAAGAAGCCGAACTGCATCACCATCGCCGCGATCGACGCGAAGAACGAGGCGACGGTCATGACCATGACGTCGCGGCTCTGGATGTGGCTGAGCTCGTGGGCCATGACGCCCTCCAGCTCGGAGGGGCTGAGCAGGTCCATGATGCCGGTGGTGACCACCACGGTGGAGTGCTTCTGCGAGCGGCCCATGGCGAAGGCGTTGGGCATCTCGGTCTGCACGATGCCCAGGCGTGGCTTGGGCAGGTCGGCCTGGAGGCACAGGCGCTCGATCATGGCGTGCAGCTCCGGCGCCTCCTGCGGAGAGACCTGCTGCACTCCCATCGCGCGCAGGGCAAGGGCCTCCGACCCGAAGAACTGCGCCGCGAACAGGCCGCCGGCGATGAGCAGGATGAGCACGCCGCCGACACCGAAGGCGAACAGCGCGCCGACGAGCACCACGTAGACGGCGCCCAGGAGGAACATGGTCAGCAGCATGCGGGCCTGGAGCCCGCGATCGCGCCCGAAGCGCTGGGTGGACGGAGGAGCCATGCAGGGCAGTCTAGTCACGCGCGTGAGGCGACCTTACGCTTGTGGCATGTCGACGGCCGTCCTCGCGTGCCGTGCGGCGCCCACCGGCCGCTGGGAGGTCGTCACCCGCGCGCCACACTCGGCGCTGGCCGCCTGGGTGCGCCGGTACCAGGGCTACCGCGAGTGGTCGTCGCGGCCCTTCCGCCGCCGCGAGGCTCCCTCGGCGACGGTCACGCTCATCGTCAGCTTCGGCGCCCCGATCCGCGTGCTCGACGGCGCGACGCGCGGCACGCACGTCTCCTTTGTCGCCGGCCTGGACGAGCGCGCCGCGCTGACCGAGTACACCGGCCACCAGCACGGCATCGAGGTCAACCTGTCCCCGCCGGGCGCGCACATGCTGCTCGGCTTCCCGATGCACGAGGTGGCCGGCCGCTGCGTCGCTCTCGAGGACGTGCTGGGGGCGGCGGGGCGCGAACTGCCCGAGCGGCTGGCCGCGGCACCCGGGTGGGACGCACGCTTCGCGCGCCCGTAGTGTCGCGGCCATGAGCGACCAGACCTTCTTCCCCACGCTGCGCTTCCGCGATCCCGACGCCGCCATCGACTGGCTCGAGCGGGCGCTGGGCTTCACCCGCCACGCCGTGCACCGCGGCGAGGACGGTGGTGTCGCCCATGCCGAGCTGACCCTCGACGGCGCCTTCGTCATGCTCGGCGGCGAGGGCGACATGGGCCAGCCCGCGGGCACCGGCTCCGTCTACGCCGCCGTGGACGATCCTGATGCGCTGTTCGAGCGGGTCTCCGGACTCGGCGCCGAGGTGCTGTACGGGATCGAGAACAAGGACTACGGCTCGCGCGAGTTCGGCGTGCGCGATCCGGAGGGCAACATCTGGAGCTTCGGCACCTACCGCCCGTCGGGGGACTGACCCGGAAATCCTCCCGGGTGCAAGCGGTCTTGCGCTGTGGGGTGTGACGCTGGCGTACGGTCAGCGCCGCCATGCGCGTGCGGATCGCCCTGCTCTGTGTGGCGCTGCCCCTCCTGCTGTGGGCAGCGCTGCCCGTCGTCTCCATCGGCAATCCCGCCGAGGAGTCCGCGCGGCTGGAGCGGCGCATCGACTCGGCGCGCGAGCGGGTGGAGAGCCGGCTGGGCACCGAGCGCGAGCTGCGCGGCGACATCCGCTCCTACTCGGAGCGCATCGACCGCCTCGAGGGGCGCATCGGGGACCTGCGCGGCCGCCAGCAGCGCCTGCAGGGCGACCTCGACTCCAAGCAGGCCGAGCTGGCGCGTACGCAGACGGAGCTGCGCGAGGAGCGTGCTCGCCTCGTGCGCCTGCGCGAGCGCCTGAAGGAGGCACGCCAGGCGCTCTCAGGCCGGATGGTCGAGATCTACAAGATGGGCGACCCGGGTCTGCTCGAGGTCGTCCTCAACAGCGACGGTTTCGCCGAGCTGCTGGAGCGCGGCGAGTTCATCGCCCGCATCTCGGAGGCCGACCGCAAGATCGTCGATGAGGTGCGCCGCGCCCGCGAGGACGCCGTCGAGACCGAGGAGCGCCTCGACGAGCTCGAGGATCGCCAGCGCGAGCTGCGCGACGCCGTACGCACCCGCCGCGACGAGGTGGCCGACACCAAGGGGGAGCTGATCGGCACGCGCGTGGGCGCCGAGCAGACGCAGGAGGGCAAGGAGAACGCCCTGGACGAGGTGGGCTCCGAGCGCCGCAACATCGAGGAGGACCTCGAGGCCATGGAGGCCCAGCAGGAGAAGATTCAGGCCAAGCTAAATCGCGCTTCGCGCGCGGGCGGGCCGATCCGCCGTGGGTCGGGCGAGCTCATCTATCCCACCAACGGCACGTTCACGTCACCGTTCGGTCAGCGCTGGGGGCGCCTGCACGCCGGCATCGATCTCGCCTCCGCGCAGGGCACCCCGATCCGCGCGGCCGACTCGGGCAAGGTCGTGCTGAGGGCCTTCACCGGCGGCTACGGCAACTACACGTGCATCCAGCACAGCTCCTCGCTGTCGACGTGCTACGCGCACCAGTCGCGCTTCGGCGTCTCCAGCGGCCAGAGCGTCAGCAAGGGCAAGGTCATCGGCTACGTGGGCAACACCGGCAACTCCACCGGCGCGCACCTGCACTTCGAGGTCCGCGTCAACGGGACGCCGCGCGACCCGATGGGGTATCTCTAAGCGAGAGAGATCGCGCGAATGCGCCGGCGCGGGCGGGCGCCTGGACGCTCACAGCTCGGCCATCCGGCGGCGGCGCACGAGCGCGATGAACACCGGAGCGCCGATCAGCGCCATGACGATGCCCACCTGCACCTCGGCGGGGCGGGCCACCACCCGCCCGACGACGTCGGCGACCAGGATGAGAATCGCCCCCAGCAGGGCGCAGTAAGGCAGCAGCCAGCGGTGGTCCGGCCCG
>JBBJOB010000147.1:0-5620 GCA_037721455.1 Solirubrobacteraceae bacterium
GGCTCATGTCGCTGCAACGTGCACCCGCGGCCAGAGGTTGCGGTCGGCCGGCGGGGCGCCCATCGTCAGGCGGCGACGACGAGACTACCCCCGGTCGACGGGCTCGGGGAGGAGGGCTACGCCGCCGGTGCGCGATCAGCCTGGGGCGCACGCGCGATGACGCCTCGGCGTCTGAGCATGGCCTCGTGAGGCCGGTGCACGGCGTTGGCCGTGCCGGGGCGCAGCTCCGGGAATCGGACCTAGAGGAACCCGCGGCGGCGGAAGTAGAAGACCATTGCCACCAGCACGCCGACCATGATTCCGATGATGACCCAGAAGGCGGCCTCGGACCCCTCGCCGGGGAAGACGACGTTCATCCCCGCGGCCGACGCGATGAGGGTCAGCGGGAGGACGATGACGCTGATCGAGGTGAGGACGCGCAGGACGTCGTTGACGCGGTGGGAGAGCACGGACTCGTTGGTGGACTCCAGCCCCTCGACGACCTCCTTGAAGTTCTCCAGCATGTCCCAGATGCGCTCCGACGCGTCGTTGACGTCGTCGAAGTAGATGTCGAGATCCTCGTGGAGGTAGCGCCGGGCCGTGCGCTCGAGGTCGCGCAGGGCGGGGCGCTGGGGGCGCACGATCTTGCGGAAGTTGATGATCTCCTGCTTGGCGTCGGAGAGGTCGCGCACGATCCTGTCCGACTCGCCCTCGAAGATCGCGTCCTCCAGGCGCTCGAGCTTGTTGCCCATCTTGCGCAGCATCGGGAAGGAGGCGTCGACGCAGTCGTCGATGAGCTTGTAGAGGACGTAGCCGGGGCCCTTGGCGAAGAACGCATCTCGCTGTGCCCCCTCGGCCGCCTTGGCGCGCTCGAAGAGGTACTCCAGCGGCTCGATGCGGTCGTTGGGCAGCGTGAGCAGGAAGTCGGGGCCCACGAAGAGGTCCAGCTCCACGGCGTTCAACCGCCCGACGGCCTTGTCGAAGCGCGGGAAGTGCAGGACGACGAACAGGTAGTCCTCGTAGACGTCGACCTTGGGGCGCTGGTTGCGCGAGAAGACGTCCTCGATGTCCAGTGCGTGGAAGCTGAAGTGCTCCTCCAGCCATCCGCGGTCGGTGTCGTCGCGCGGGCGCTCGATGTTGACCCAGCGCAGTCCGGCGCCCGCCACCTGCTCGACCCGGGTCTCATCGGGCGCCAGGGCGTCGACGGGCCCATCCGCGTCGCGCGGGGCACGGCCGAAGCGGCGTGGCATTGGCAACTGGGGCACGAGGACTCCCATGGTATCCGTGGATGGCGACGTTCACGGCCGCTACACTGGTGCGAACAACACGTAGGACACATCCAGAGGGGTGGAGGGACTGGCCCTTAGAAACCCCGGCAACCTCCCGCGCAGGACGGTCTCAACTGCGGGCACGGTGCCAATTCCTGAGAGATGTGGCGCGAGGCTTCCAGTGACCTTCGCCACGTGAGACCGGCGAAGGAGAAATTACAACCCATGGGAGCCACAGGACTGACCTGTCGCGAGTGCAAGGCCCCGTACGGGCTCGAGGCACGCTACGTCTGCGACCGCTGCTTCGGCCCCCTCGAGGTGGCCTATGAGCTCGACACCACGCTCGACGTCGGCGAGCGGCGTCGTCGCATCCAGGCCGGCCCGCAGAACATCTGGCGCTACAGCGACTTCCTGCCACTAGAGGCGCCACCCGGGCCCTCCGCGCGCACGCTGTCGCGCACCGGGCTCCCCGCCGGCTGCACCCCGCTCATCCGCGCCGACCGCCTGGCCGACCGTCTGGGCCTGCGCGAGGTGTGGGTCAAGAACGACGCCGCCAACCCGACGCACTCGTTCAAGGACCGCGTGGTGGCCGTCGGCGCCGCCCGCGCGCGGGAGATGGGCTACGACGTCCTGGCCTGCGCGTCGACGGGCAACCTGGCCAACGCCGTGGCCGCCCAGGCCGCCGCGCTGGGCATGGAGAGCTACGTGCTCATCCCGTCCGATCTCGAGGAGCAGAAGGTCCTGGCCACCGGCGTCTACGGCACCAACCTGATCAAGGTTCGCGGGACCTACGACGACGTCAACCGCCTGTGCACCGAGCTGTCGGGCGAGCGCGAGAACTGGGCCTTCGTCAACGTCAACATCC
Organism: Solirubrobacteraceae bacterium; assembly: GCA_037721455.1. GTDB lineage: Bacteria > Actinomycetota > Thermoleophilia > Solirubrobacterales > Solirubrobacteraceae > Siliceabacter. The sequence goes on from JBBJOB010000147.1 coordinate 2,113, forward strand.
GCCCCTACTACGCCGAGGGCTCAAAGACGCTGGCCTACGAGATCGCCGAGCAGCTCGGCTGGCGGGTGCCCGACACCATCGTCTGCCCGATCGCCTCGGGCTCGCTGTACACCAAGATCGCCAAGGGCTTCGAGGAGTGGCTGGACCTGGGCATCGCCGAGGGCTCCGCGCCCGTCATGCACGGCGCGCAGGCCCGGGGCTGCTCCCCGGTGGCCACCGCCTGGGACGACGGCAAGGACGTGTGCCGCCCCGTCAAGCCCGACACCATCGCCAAGTCGCTGGCCATCGGCAACCCCGCCGACGGGCCCTACGCGCTTGACCTCGCGCGGCGCAGCGGCGGCTCGATCGCCTCCGTCGACGACGAGGAGATCCGCGCCGGCATCCGCCTGCTGGCCGAGACCACCGGCGTGTTCACCGAGACCGCGGGCGGCGTGACCACCGCGACCCTGGCCAAGCTCGCCGAGGAGGGCACGATCGACCCCGACGAGTCGGTCGTCCTGGTCATCACCGGTGAGGGTCTCAAGACGTTGGACGCTGTGCGCGACACCTTCGCGTCGTTCGAGATCGACGCCCGCTTGGACAGCTTCCTCGACGAGGTGGAGAGCGTGGGAGCCGCGCGATGAGCGTGAAGGTCAAGATCCCGACCCAGCTACGTTCGGTCGCCGGCGGGGATGCCGAGGTCGACGTGGACGGCGCCGAGACCGTCGGGGAGGCGCTCGAGCACCTCTTCGAGCGCCACGGCGAGCTGCGCGAGCGCATGCTCGAGGACGGCGAGTTGCGCCGCTTCGTCAACGTCTACCTCAACGGCGAGGACGTGCGCTTCCTCGACGGCCTGGCCACCGCTGTGCCCGCCGGCGCCGAGCTGACCATCCTGCCGGCGGTCGCCGGCGGGTAGTGGCCGCCCCCGCAACTACGCCCGGTTCCGGCGGCCTCGGCGAACGTCAGCATCGAGGGAGAGAGAGCGAGGCCGCGCCCCACCAGCCCGGACCAGGATTCGCCAACACAGGTACGACGTTCAACCCACCCGGACCGTGTTTTCGGGGACGACCACTGGTGGCCGTCCCCGGCAGACCGTGCCGGGCGCGCCGCTGACGGGTCGCCGCGATGGCCGGCGACCCCCTCCGCGCGTATCGCGGCAAGCGCAGGGAAGGGGTGACGCCCGAGCCGGGCGTCGAGGGGGCGACTACCCGAGCCGGCGTCCCCGCCGCGCCGGACGACGACGGCGACCTCCCGCGCTTCGTGGTGCAGGAGCACCACGCGCGGCGGCTGCACTGGGACCTGCGCCTGGAGCACGACGGCGTCGCGGCATCGTGGGCGATCCCCAACGGGATCCCCGACGAGCTCAGGGAGAACCGCAAGGCGGTGCCCACCGAGGACCACCCGCTGGAGTACCTGGACTTCGAGGGCGACATCCCCGCCGGGCAGTACGGGGCGGGCTCCATGCGCATCTGGGACCGCGGGACCTACGAGGCGCACGAGTTCACCGACCGCAAGGTCGAGATCACCTTTCACGGCGAGCACCTGCGCGGCCGCTACGGCCTCTTCCCGGCCGGCGAGGACTGGCTCATCCACCGCATGGATCCTCCGGCCGAAGGCTATGAGCCGATGCCCGAGCAGGTCGCGCCGATGCTCGCCCGCGCCGGCCGGTTACCCGCAGACGCCGAGGGCGGCGGCTGGGCCTACGAGGTCAAGTGGGACGGCGTGCGCGCAGTGGCCTTCTGCGCCCCCGGGCGCGTGCGCCTGCAGGGCCGCTCCCTGGCCGACATGACCGCGCAGTACCCCGAGGTGCAGCGCCTGGCGCGCGCGCTGGGCCACCGCCGCGCGGTCCTGGACGGCGAGTTGGTGGCCTTCGACGAGCGCGGCCTGCCCAGCTTCGAGCGCCTGCAGCGGCGGATCAACGTCACCGACGAGGCCGCGGCGCGCCGACGTATGAAGGAGGTCGCCGTCACCTATGTGCTCTTCGACCTGCTGTGGCTCGACGGGCGCTCGCTGCTGGGCGCCCCCTACGAAGAGCGTCGCGAGGCGCTCGAGGCGCTCGAGCTCGAGGGAACGGCGTGGCGCACGCCCGACGTGGTGCGCGGAAACGGCGAGGCCTTCCTGACGGCCACCCGCGAGCAGGGGCTGGAGGGCGTCGTGGCCAAGCGCACGGATTGCCCCTACGAGCCCGGTCGGCGGGCCAACGGCTGGGTCAAGGTCAAGCACCGCCCGACCACCGAGGTGGTGATCGGCGGCTGGGTGCCGGGCGAAGGTCGCCGGCGGGAGCGCATCGGCGCGCTGCTGGTCGGCGTGCGCGAGGCCGACGGCTCCCTGCGCTGCGCCGGGCGCGTGGGCACCGGGTTCACCGAGGCCGAGCTGGACCGCCTGGCCGCGCTGCTGGGTCCGCTGGAGCGCGACGGTTCGCCCTTCGACGGCGGCGGGCCCAAGCCGCCGCGCGGCGCGGTCTACGTCGAGCCCCGCCACGTGGCCGAGGTCGAGTTCGCGGAGTGGACCAGGGACGAGGTCCTGCGGGCGCCGTCTTACAAAGGGCTGCGAGACGGCGAGCCCACCGCCTTCCTGGCCACCGCACGCGAGGTGGGCGGCCGGCGGCCCGCCCTGGAGCTGGAGGTCCCGGGCCCACCCACTCGCGAACTGCGCCTGAGCAACCCCGACAAGGTGCTCTATCCGGCCACGGGGTTCACCAAGCGCGATCTCGTGGCCTACTACGCAGCGATCAGCCCGGTGCTGCTGCCCCACCTGGCCGGCCGCGAACTGACGCTCAAGCGCTACCCCGACGGGGTGGAGGGCGACTTCTTCTACGAGAAGAACGCGCCCGGCCACCGGCCCGAATGGGTGCGCACGGCCAACGGCTTCGTGGTCGCCGACGACCTGCCCACGCTGGTCTGGCTGGCCAACCTGGCCGATCTGGAGCTGCACACGCCCATGGCTCGCGCGCGGGAACCGCAGCGGCCGACGATGATGGTCTTCGACCTCGACCCGGGCGCACCCGCCGACATCGTGGCCTGCTGCAGGGTCGGTCTGGTGCTCCAGGGGCTCTTCGAGCAGCTCGGGCTGGCCAGCGTGCCCAAGACCTCGGGGTCGAAGGGCCTGCAGGTCTACGTGCCGCTGAACACCGAGTCCTCCCACGAGGCCACCAAGCACTTCGCCAGGGCGGTGGCCGAGCTGCTCGAGCAGGCCGAGCCCGACATCGTGGTCTCCCGCCAGGCCAAGGATCTGCGCGGTGGGCGGGTCCTGGTCGACTGGAGTCAGAACGACCGCCACAAGACCACGGTGTGCGTCTACTCCCCGCGTGCGCGCGAGCGACCCACCGTCTCGGCGCCGGTGACCTGGGACGAGGTGCGCGCCTGCCTGGACGCGCAGGACGCCGGACTGCTGACCTTCACCACCGACGCGGTGCTGGAACGGGCGTCGCGCGACGGGGACCTGTTCGCTCCGGTCCTGTCGGTGGTGCAGCGCCTGCCGAGTCTTTGATTTCGCCTTCGGTCGCCGGAACCGGCGACCTCCGGCGACG
>JBBJOB010000148.1:0-5615 GCA_037721455.1 Solirubrobacteraceae bacterium
CGTCAGCGTGGCGGTGCGAGGAAGCCGGTGCAAGCCCGGCGCGGTCGCGCCACTGTGACCGGGGATCGCCTCCGGAAGTCAGGAACTCCCCGCCGCGACGCCCTTCCGATGACCGGGACGCACGATCCCGGGGAGGTTCCATGAGGCGGCTTCTCCTCATCCGCCACGCCCCCACCAAGGCCACCCACGAGGCGGCCTTCCCGCTCGACGAGCCGCTCGACGAGACCGCCCGTGCGCAGAGCGCGCAGCTCGGCGCCCGCCTCCCGCGGCGCGCCACGGCGCTGTGCAGCCCGGCGCTGCGCTGCCGTGAGACGGCGAGCGCGGCGGGTCTGGAGGCGACCGAGGACCCGGGCCTGGCCGAGTGCGACTTCGGAGCGTGGGCCGGGCGGACGCTCGCCGACGTCCACGAGCGCGAGCCCGACGCCGTCCGCGCGTGGATGACCGACCCCGACGCCAGCCCGCACGGCGGGGAGAGCCTCGCGGCGTTCGCGCGCCGGGTCGCCGGCTGGCTGGACGGCCAGGCCGACGGCGACGGGGCCACCGTCGCCATCACCCACGGCGGCGTGGTCAAGGCCGCGGTCGTGCACGCGCTCGGCGCGCCGCTGGACGCGTTCTGGCGCATCGACGCCGGCCCGCTGGCCATCACCGAGCTGCACGCCCACGGCGGGCGCTGGACCGTCACCCGCGTCAACAGCGCCGATGACGGCAAGCCCGCCGACCCGCTTCCCGCCATCCCGACGGAGGACCGCCCGTGCTGCGCTTCGTGACCACAGCCGACACCGAGATCCTCGCCACGGCGGCCGCCGTCGAGGCGCTGCCCGACGACTTCAGCGACGTGCGCTGCTTCAACCCGGGGCCGGCCGGGGGCGTCGAGCTGGTCGACGACGTCCTGGAGGGCGACGTGCGGGTCGTGCTGTGTCGCATCCTCGGCGGCCGGAGGGGCTGGCCGGAGGGCTTCGACCTGCTGCGCGCGCGGTGCGCACAGCGGAGCATCCCGCTGCTCGCGCTGGGCGGCGAGATCGAACCCGACGCCGAGATGACGGCGCTGTCGCTCGCCCCGTCGGGCGCCGTGGCGCAGGCGGGCGAGTACCTGCGCCACGGCGACGTGGACAACGTCGAGCAGATGCTGCGCTTCCTGGCCGACACGTTCCTGCTGGAGGGCCACGGCTTCGCCCCGCCCAGGGAGGTGGCCGACCTCGGCGTCTACGTGCCCGGAGAGGGCGACGTGCCGCTCGACCACGCGCTGGCGCTCCACGACGCGGGGCGTCCGACGATCGGCATCTGCTTCTACCGCTCCCACCGCCTGACCGGCAACACGGCGTTCATCGACGGGCTGTGCGCGGCGATCGAGGCGGCTGGGGCCAACGCGCTCGCGGTCTGGTGCCCCACGCTGCGCCGCGGGCCGGACGGTGAGGTGCCCGCACTGGCGCTGCTCGACGGCCACGTCGACGCGCTGCTGACCACGATGCTGGCCACCGGCGGCTCGGGCGCAGCCGATGCACGCTCGGAGGACGACGAGCTGTGGCAGGACTGGGATGCCTCGGCGCTCGCGCAGCTCGACGTCCCGGTGCTGCAAGCCGTCGCGGCGACCCAGTCGCGCGCCGCGTGGGAGGCCTCGGACACAGGGCTGTCGCCGCTGGACGCCGCCACGCAGGTCGCGATCCCGGAGTTCGACGGCCGCCTGCTCGGCGGGGTGTTCTCCTTCAAGGAGCGCGACGGCGGGGGCTCACCGGTCGGCACGCCCGTCGCGCGCTACGTCCCCGATCCCGAGCGCTGCGCGCGGGTGGCGGGGCTGGCGGTGCGCCACGCGCGGCTGCGCACGACCCCGGCAGCGCAGCGGCGCGTCGCGATCCTCCTGACGAGCTTCCCGACCAAGCACGCGCGCGTGGGCATGGCCGTCGGCCTGGACACGCCGGCCAGCGCGCTGACGCTGCTCGACGCGCTGCACGACGACGGCATGGACGTCGAGCGCCCGTTCGCCCACGGCGACGAGCTGATGGCCGAGCTGATCGCCAGCGGCGGCCACGACCCCGAGTTCCTCACCGACGAGCAGCTCGCCGCCTCGCCGCTGCGCCTGCCCGTCGGCGACTACCTGGACTGGTATCGCACGCTGCCCGCCGAGCTGCGAGAGAAGATGGAGGCGCGCTGGGGCCCGCCGCCGGGCGACCACTACGTCGACGGCGACGCGTTCGTGATCGCGGGCCTCGAGCTGGGCAACGTGCTGATCGCCATCCAGCCGCCGCGCGGCTACGGCGAGGACCCGGTGGGCATCTACCACGACCCCGAGCTGCCGGCGACCCACCACTACCTCGCGTGCTACCGCTGGCTGACCCACCACTGGGCCGCCGACGCGATCGTCCACCTGGGCAAGCACGGCACGCTGGAGTGGACGCCGGGCAAGATGCTCGCGCTGAGCGCGTCGTGCACGCCCGACGCCGCGCTGGGCGACACGCCGCTCGTCTACCCCTTCGTGGTCAACGACCCGGGGGAGGGCGTGCAGGCCAAGCGCCGCGCCCACGCCGTGATCGTCGACCACCTCGTGCCGCCGATGATGCGCGCGGACACCTACGACGAGATGGCCGAGCTCGAGACGCTGCTGGACGAGTACGCGCGCCTGGAGGTGCTCGACCCGCCCAAGCTCCCGGCCCTCGCCGCGCGGATCTGGACGGCGGTCGAGGCGGCCAACCTGCAGGCCGACATCGGCGTGCACGAGCGCCCCGACGACGTCGGCGCGCTGGTCGAGCACATCGACGGCTACCTGTGCGAGGTCAAGGACGTCCAGATCAAGGACGGCCTGCACGTCCTGGGCCAGGCGCCCGAGGGCGACCAGCTTCGCGGCCTGACCTCGGCCATGCTGCGCCTGGGCACGGCCGGCGTCCCCGGCCTGCGCCGCGCGGTGGGCGCCGCGTTCGGGCTCGACGAGCCGGCGCTCGTGGCTGCGCCCGGCGCGCCGGCACCCGTGGTGGCCTCCGTCGCCGCCCTGCTGGAGCGCTTCCCCGGCCCCGCGGCGAGCGCCGGCGACCTCGTCGACCGCCTCGAGGCCGCGCAGATGGCGCTGCTCGACGGGCTCACCGCGGGCGGCTGGGCCGCCGACGCTTCAGGCGCTGTATGCGAGGAGGTGCTCGGCCAACGCGACGACGGCGTGCAGCGCGCGCTGCGCTTCGCCTGCGAGGAGGTCGTGCCGCGCATCCGAGGCACGCACGCCGAGCTGGACAACGTCCTCGCCGCGCTGCACGGCCGCCATGTGCCGGCCGGTCCGTCCGGGGCGCCGACCCGCGGCCGCGTCGACGTGCTGCCGACCGGGCGCAACTTCTACTCCGTCGACCCCCGCTCGCTGCCCTCGCGGCTGTCGTGGGAGGTCGGCGTGCGCCTGGCCGACGCCCTGCTGGAGCGCCACCGCACCGACACCGGCGACTTCCCGCGCATGGTGGGCCTCGTCGCGTGGGGCACGTCGGCGATGCGCACCCAGGGCGACGACGTCGCCGAGATCCTCGCGCTGCTCGGCGTGCGTCCCACGTGGCACCCCGAGTCCGGGCGGGTGACGGGGACGGAAGTCATCCCGCTGGCCGAGCTGGGCCGCCCGCGGATCGACGTGACGGTGCGCATCTCCGGCTTCTTCCGCGACGCCTTCCCCCACCTGGTGGCGCTGCTCGACGACGCGGTGGCCACCGTCGCCGCCCTGGACGAGGCCGACGCCGACAACTTCGTCGCCGCGCACGCGCGCGCGGACGCGCAGCGCCTGGCCGCCGAGCTGGGCGACGGCGCGTGGCGGCGCGCGACCATGCGCGTCTTCGGCTCGAAGCCGGGGACCTACGGCGCCGGGCTGCTGCAGCTCGTCGACGCGCGCGACTGGCGCGACAGGGGCGACATCGCCGCGGTCTACGAGGCCTGGGGCGGCTATGCCTACGGGCGCAACCTCGCCGGCGCGGCGGCGCGCGACGCCATGCGCGAGTGCCACGGGCGCATCGAGGCGGCGGTCAAGAACGTCGACTCCGCCGAGCACGACATCCTGGACTCCGACGACTACTTCCAGTTCCACGGCGGAATGGTCGCCGCCGTCGAGGCCCAGACCGGGCGCGCGCCTGCCGCCTACCTGGGCGACAGCGCCGACCCCTCGCGGGTGCGCACGCGCACGCTGGGCGAGGAGACGCGCCGGGTGTTCCGCGCGCGTGTGGCCAACCCGCGCTGGATCGCCTCGATGGTGCGCCACGGCTACAAGGGCGCCGCCGAGCTGGCGGCGACGGTCGACTACCTGTTCGGCTACGACGCGACCACCGGCGTCGCCGAGGACTGGATGTACGAGCAGGTCGCCCAGCGCTACGTGCTCGATCCCGACCTCGCCGACTTCATGGCCCGCTCCAACCCGTGGGCGGGACGCAGCATCGCCGAGCGCCTGCTCGAGGCCGCCGACCGCGGGCTCTGGGAGGCACCCGAGGAGGCGACGCTCAGCGGCCTGCGCGAGCGCTTCCTGGCCCTCGAGGGCGAGCTCGAGGGGGCGGGGGCCGGATGACCGCCTACCCCCTCAGCGCGATCGTCGGCCAGGAGGCGCTCGTCGAGGCGCTGCTGGTCAACGCGGTCGCCCCCGAAGTGGGTGGTGTCCTCGTGCGCGGCGAGCGCGGCACGGCCAAGTCGACGGCGGTGCGCGCGCTGGCGCCGCTGCTGCCGCCGGTCTCCGCGGCCGCCGGCCAGGCGTTCGCCTTCGCCCCCGGCGAGTGGGCCCCCGGCGGCCCCGTCCCCGCCGACGCGGGCACCGAGGACCGCCCGGCCGTGCTGGTCGAGCTTCCCCTCGGCGCGACGCTCGACCGTCTCGTGGGCGCGCTTGACCTCGGCCGCGCGCTGGCCGGCGAGCACGCCTTCGAGCCGGGCCTGCTGGCCCGTGCCCACCGCGGGATCCTCTATGTCGACGAGGTCAACCTGCTGCCCGACCACCTGGTCGACGCGGTGCTCGACGCGGCGGCCACCGGCGTCGCGCGCGTGGAGCGCGAGGCGGTCTCCGCGCAGCACGACGCGCGCTTCCTGCTCGTCGGCACGATGAACCCCGAGGAGGGCGAGCTGCGCCCCCAGCTCCTCGACCGCTTCGGCCTCGGCGTGGAGGTGCGCACGCCGACCGACCCCGCCCAGCGGGGCGAGATCGTCCGCCGGAGGCTTGCCTTCGAGGCCGATCCCGCCGCCTTCGCCGCGCGCTTCGCCGACGCCGAGCGCGAGCTCGCCGCGCGCATCGCCGCGGGGCGCGAGCGGCTGGCGCGCGTGGTATTGCCCGAGCGCGAGCTGGGACGCATCACGGGCGCGTGCGCCCGCCTGGGCGTGGACGGCGTGCGCGGCGACATCGTCTCCGCCCGCGCCGCGCGGGCCCTCGCTGCGCTGGAGGGCTGCGAGGAGGTCGGCGAGGACCACGTCCGCCGCGCAGCGGCCCTCGCACTCGCTCACCGCCGCCGGCGCGACCCGCTCGACGCCCAGGGCGACGAGGACGGCGAGCTCGAGCGCGCGCTGGACGGCGAGCCCGGGGAGGAGCCCGACCCGCCGCAGGGTGGCGGGAACGGCGGGGGCCCGTCGCCGTCCGACCCGGCTACGGGCGACGACAGCGCCCCGCAGCGCTCCCCCCACGGCACCGGCGC
>JBBJOB010000149.1:0-5542 GCA_037721455.1 Solirubrobacteraceae bacterium
AGCGCGTTGATCGCGAACGCGACGGCGACCGCCACGGTCCAGCGGTTCAGGTTGCGCTCGACCATCGAGCCGCCGATGGAGCCCGTGCTGCTGCCCACGCCGAAGGCGCCCGAGAGGCCCGCGTCCTTCCCCGAGTGCATCAGGATCAGGAAGATCAGGGTGATCGAGAAGAAGACCTGGGTGAAGGAGAAGATGGCCTGCATGCAAGGCCATAGTACCGGCTGCCTGCGGGCGGCCGCGCGCGAGGGCCGCGATTGCGCCACCATGTGGGCATGGCTACGCAGACGGCAGGTGTCAACGAGACGGCCGCATACCAACCGCGACGGCCGTTCTGGCGCGACGCGATCGCCCCCTACGAGCGCCCGAGGGTGGCGCGCACCCTGCTCGACCTCGCGACGTCGATCGTCCCTTACGTCGCGCTGACCGTCCTGGGCTACGTCCTGCTCGACGTCTCCTACCTGCTCGTCCTGGCGCTCGTGCCGCTCACCGCGGGCTTCCTGTTGCGCACCTACATCATGTTCCACGACTGCACGCACGGGGCGCTGCTGCCCTCCCGGCGGGCCAACGTGTGGCTGGGCCGGGCGCTGGGCGTGGTGGTGTACACGCCGTTCGCAAGCTGGAAGCACAGCCACGCGATGCACCACGGGACCTCCGGGGACCTCGAGCGCCGTGGCGACGGGGACGTGCCGATGCTCACCGCTCGCGAGTACCACGCGAAGTCCCGGGGCGGGCGGCTGGCCTACCGGCTGTATCGCAACCCGCTGGTCATGTTCGGGCTGGGACCGCTCTGGGCAATGGTCATCCTCCCCCGGCTGGTCAAGCGCACGATGCGCCCGCGCGTCAAGCGCAGCATCATCTTCACCAACGTCGCCCTGGTCGTAGTCGTCGGGGGTCTGTCCCTGTTGGTGGGCTGGCAGGAGTACCTGCTCGTGCAGGCGCCCGCGATCTGGCTGGCCGGCTCGGCCGGGATCTTCCTGTTCTACGTGCAGCACCAGTTCGAGGACATGGTCTGGCAGAGCAACGAGGAGTGGAGCTACGCCGACGCCGCCCTGCAGGGCAGCTCCTACCTGCGCCTGCCCAAGGTGCTGCAGTTCTTCACCGGCAACATCGGGCTGCACCACGTCCACCACCTCAGCGCGCGGGTCCCCAACTACAACCTGCAGCGCGCCCACGACGAGAACACGATCTTCCACAGCGTCCCGACCATCACGCTGTGGGACGGGATCAAGGCGGCGCGGCTGAAGGTGTGGGACGAGGAGGAGGAGCGCCTCGCGACCTTCCCCCAGGCCCGGCGCTCGGCATTGCTGGCGACGACAGCGACCGCGACCGCGACCGGGTAGCTTGCACCCATGATCGCTCGCATCATGCAGCTGTTGTTCCTGCGCCGCATGTGGCACGCGTTCCGCTCTTGGCGGGCGCGGCGCCGGCCCTGAGCTATCCGGCGGCATCGCCGACGCGCTAGACGCACGTTCTGAGGCAACCGCTCGGCCCGGCTCGTGGGCCATCTCGGCCTGTATTCCGGCAGCCAGGAAGGGTTTGGTTAGGGTCAACGCGTGGCCGTCCCCAGCGCGTTGCGAGATCGGTTCACGCGCTGGTGCGACGAACTCGACGCCTACGGATACGAGTTCGCGGCCCCCAAACGGGCGGCGCGGTCCGGTGGCGAGTTCGTAATCGGGGCACGCCGGCCGACGACCTACGGCGGCCCGGCCGTGGTGATCGAGATCAAGGAGTTGTGGAGTCCCGGCGGCGATCCCCATGGTCTTGGGCTTGAGCTCCACGGGTGCTTCCTTCACCGAGGCTCGTGGCATGCCCAGTTCTTCTCGACAGGTGCTGTCGGCGCCGAGAGGCTTGACGTGGATCGCCGCAAGGAGAGCGCCCTGATCATCCACCGTCATCCCCTCGGACAACCCAACGACAAGCGTGTGCCGGCCGCGCCGTTGGCGTCGCCTGAGCGCTGGCTCGAGGAGGTTGAAACGTGTGTGGACGGCGTCTACTAAGCCGACGGGCTAGACACAAAGCGATACAATGGTCCCATGCAGCAGTCGCCATACCTCACCGTGGCGGACGTAGCCTCGGAACTGGGCATCACGCCCGGCGGCGTCTACAAGCTCATCGAACGCGGCAAGCTCAAGGCAATCCGGCGCACGGAACGCAACGTGCGTGTCCCACGCCTGGCTCTCGACGCCTACAGACGTCGGGTGCAGGCAGGTCACAATGCGGACTGGCACTTGGAAGACGACGCTGTCGACTTGCGCGTGTTGCGCGCCGAATTCGAGCGTGAGACTGGAATGTCCCCCGCCGACTGGGAGGGGCGGTGGAAGGACGACGCCTTCGAAGACACTCCCGAGAACATGGGCCTCGCCATCCGCGCGCTTGCACTGCGCGCCGCCGAGGCGTCGTCTGGATCCGAGGAAGCGGAGGCCTACCTCGCCACCCTCCCGCGCCGTGTCGCCCGGTAGTGATCCTCAGCGCTCGCCGAACGCCGTGGCGAACAGCCCGGCGACGGTGAAGGGCTCGATGCCGGGCACGCCGGGGTCGAGTTCACCGGTGGTGCCGAGCGTGCGCTCCCGCGCGTAGCCGTCGGGGCCCGGCTCGGTGTAAGCGAGCACCTGGCGGCCCGGCACGTCGATGATCCAGTAGGTCGGGATTGCGGCCTGGGCGAAGACCTTGGCCTTGCTCATGTCGTACTGATGTGAGCTGACCGCGACCTCGATCGCCAGCAGCGCGCTGGTCGGATGGCGTGCAGGGTCCGTGTGCTCGGCCAGCGCGACATCGGGCTCAGGGACCCAGCCTTCGATCGCCTCAAGCGGCAGCTGCACGCGCAGCAGATCGAGGCGGGTGCCCAACAGTTGCTGAAGGACCTGGATCATCCGCGCGTGAGGGCCGCTCTGCGGGCTCAACTCGATCAGCAGCCCGTCGGCCAGCTCGACGTTCGCGCCCTCCAGGGCACCGGATTCGACCATCTGGTGGTACTGGGCACTCGTGATCCTGTGGATCGGAAACGACGCGGTATGAACTGCCACGCCGTCATGGTACCCCCAGCTCGTCCAGCCGCTGCAGGATCTCGACGGCCTCGGCGCGCAGCTCGCGGTCCACTGTGCGCCAGTCGGCGTCGGAGAGCTTGCCGGTGGCGTGATCGAGCTCGGCGTCGCGGATCTCGGCGTACTTGGCCTCCTTGGCGGCCTCGAGGTCGGCGCGCGCGCCCTCGTAGCGCTCCTCGTCGCGGGCCGCAGAGCCTGCGCGCAGGGGCGCGACGACCAGCCAGGCCACCGCCCCCAGCAGGGCCATGATCGCCACGAGGGTCACCACGTCCACGGGCGGGCGGGGCGCTTCCGGGGGCTACGTGCGGGCCCGCACGCGGCCCAGGTCGCGCGCGACCCGCACGGCCAGGCCGGCAGTGGCGCGGCGGCGCGCGGCGTCGGGCGCCGGCCACAGGCAGATGAGCCCGCCGGCGAAGACGACGAGGGCCCCGACCCAGATCCAGGTGATCATGGGCGAGGTGAGCAGGCGGAACTGCGCGGGCGGCGCCTCGGAGGCGTAGCGGTCGACCAGGCCGCGCAGGGTCTGGGCCAGCGCGACGGCCTCGAACTGCGGGCTCAGGCCGCCCGCGGCCTGGGCGAAGACCGCGTCCCCCTCCCGGATGACCGGCTCCAGCGCACCGATGTCGGGCTGGACGGCCAGCCACAGGTCCCGCCCGGCGCCGGCGTCCAGGGCGATCTCGCTGACCGACTCGCCCTCGAAGAAGCGCCCGATCGCCCCCAGCCCCGCGAGGTCCTGGGAGGGGTAGTAGCCGCGCGTGGGGTTCATCGCGCCCAGGGCCTCGCCGTCACGCCACACGTCCAGCCGCGCGCCCAGCTCGATGAACTCCAGCCCCGCCTCCCGGGTTGCCACGAGCCGTGCCGTGGGCTCGGTGTAGCGCACGGTGTACTCGCCCACCTCGGCCTGCTCGCCCGGCGCCAGGCGCACGTCGGTGGCGTCCTGGAAGGACGACGAGGCGGCCACACCGACGAACAGCACGGCCATGCCCAGGTGCACGAGGTAGCCGCCGTAGCGCCGGCGGTTGCGCCCGACCAGGCGCACCACGGCCAGGTGCGGCGCCTCGCCGGTCATCGCCCGGCGCGCACCGGTGCCGCGCCACAGCTCCTGGAAGACCGTGCCCGCGACGAACGCTCCCGCCACGAACATCCCCAGTGCCAGCAGCGCCGAGCCCGCGCCGGCGGCGGCCAGGGCGACGGCGGCCAGCACGGCGACGGCGGCGGGGATCGCGAAGGAGCGCCGGGCGTTGGCCGCGGTGGCCCGCCGCCAGGCGATGAGCGGCCCGACGCCCGACAATAGGACGAGCATCAGGGTCAGGGGCACCGCGTAGCGGTCGAACCAAGGCGGGCCCAGCGCGGCGCGCTGGCCGGTCACCGCCTCCGCGATGAGCGGAAAGAACGTTCCCCAGAAGACCACGAAGCACAGCGCCACCAGCACCAGGTTGTTGAGCAGGAAGATCGACTCGCGCGAGAGCAGCGCGTCGAGGCGGTGCTCGGAGCGCAGGGTGTCGCGGCGGCTGACCACCAGCGCCACGGAGCCCAGGGTCATCGCCCCGATGAGCACCAAGAACGGCCCGCCCAGCGTCGAGGCGCCGAAGGCGTGGATCGAGTCCAGGATCCCCGAGCGCACGAGGAACGTGCCCAGCAGGCACAGCACGCCGGTGGCCAGGATCAGCGAGGCGTTCCAGACCTTCAGCATCCCCCGCTTCTCCTGGATCATGATCGAGTGGATGAACGCGGTGCCGATCAGCCACGGCATCAGCGAGGCGTTCTCCACGGGGTCCCAGGCCCAGTAGCCCCCCCAGCCCAGCTCGGCGTAGGACCACCGGGCGCCCAGCAGGACCCCGATGCCCAGGAACAGCCAGGCCGCCAGGGCGAAGCGCCGCGTGGCACGTATCCACTCGGCGTCGACGCGGCGCACGATGAGGGCGCCGACCGCGAAGGCGAAGGGGATCGCGAACAGCGTGTACCCCGAGTACAGCATCGGGGGGTGGGTCATCATCGACGGGCTGCGCAGGAGGGGGTTGAGCCCGGCGCCCTCCAGCGGAGGCGCGGCCAGCACGTCGAACGGCGACTCCAGGAAGATCAGCAGCCCGGCGAAGAACGCGCCCAGGCCCAGCAGGACGGCGGTTGCGTAGGGCGCGACGTCGCGAAGCTGGCGACGGGTCAGGAAGAGCACGAGCGCCGACCACAGGCTCAGCAGCGTCAGCCACAGCAGCAGCGAGCCCTCCTGGGAGGACCACACCGCGGTGGCCTGGTAGAAGGTCGGCGTGGTCGTCGAGGAGTGCCCGGCGACGACGGCGAAGGACAGGTCGCTGCGCAGGAACGCGGCCTCCAGGATGACGAAGGCCACCACCGAGAGGAGGGCCAGCGCGTAGGCCGCGCGCCGGCCGGAGGCCACGATCTCGGCGCGACCGCTGCGCGCCCCGTACAGCGAGGCGCCGATGCCGTAGACCGCGACGACCAGCGCCAGGATCAGCGCCGCCCGGCCGACCTCCGCCACTTAG
>JBBJOB010000150.1:0-5472 GCA_037721455.1 Solirubrobacteraceae bacterium
CCAGGCGGTGATCGGCGGCCGCCGGAACGGTGCGTATTTGCGGGGGCGGCCGCTAGTGGGCCACCAGCTACGGGTCCTCGTCGTCCTCGGTGATCGTGACGTCCTGGATCACGACCGGGGAGAGGGGCATCTCGGTGATGGGATCTGTTTCCACGTCGGCGATGGCAACGACGGCGTCCCCCCCGCCGACCACCTGGCCCAGCAGCGCGTAGTCTGGCGGCAGCTGAGCATCGTCGGCGGTGACGATGAAGAACTGGCTGCCTGAGGTGCCGGGATCCTCGATCTCCGTCTTGGCCATCGCCACGGTGCCGCGCTCGTAGGCAACGTCCTCGGGCGGGGCCTCGACCACGCTGTAGCCGGGGCCGCCCTGGCCGGTGCCGTCGGGATCGCCGCCCTGGATGACGAAGTCGCCACCGCTGGGGTCCTGGGCGATGCGGTGGAACGTCAGGTCGTTGAAGAAGTCCGTGCGCGCCAGGGCTACGAAGGACGCCACGGTCTCGGGCGCTTCCTCCACGGCGAGGCGGACCTCGATCGTTCCGCAGTTGGTCTCCATCATGGCGGTATAGCTGTCGCCGGCGAGGTCCAGGCTCGGAGCCTCCAGGTCCTGGGCACCCTTGGGCGCGGGCGCCTTGACGGGGCGGCAGCCCGTGCCCTCCATGGCCTGCGACGGGGGGGCGGCCTGGGTGTTCGTGCGGGCCGCGGCGCCGGGCTCCTCTTCACCGCCACAGGCGGCCAGGCCCAGGGCGCCGACACTGACCAGCGTGGCGACGGTGGTGCGACACATGGCGCCGCAGGATAGAAAGGGTGGCGCGCTGGCCCACCCTCTGGTGGTTCATCCGGACTTGCCGGAGGGGCCACTAGGGTCTGGCGGCTCGTGGATCCGGTCGCGCTTCTGGTCAACCCGTCCGCCGGCGGCGGACGCGCCGCCGGCCTGAGGGTGCGCGCCGAGGCGGTGCTGCACGAGCTGGGCGTGCCCTTCCACGCCCACGACACCCGGGACCTCGACGACGCCCGCGAGCTCGCGCGCCGGGCGGCCCGCGCCGGCGAGGTCGTGGCCACCCTGGGCGGCGACGGGCTGGCCGCCTGCGTGGCCGACGTGCTGCGCGAGCCACCGGTCGGGACACTGGCGGTGCTCCCGGGGGGTCGCGGCAACGACCTCGCGCGCGTGCTGGGCCTGCCCCGTGAGATCGAGCCGGCCACGGCGCTGCTGGCCCACGGCGTCCCGCGGACCATCGACCTCGGCGAGGCCCGCCCGGCGAGCGGCGGCCCCGGGCGCGCCTTCGTGGGCATCGCCAGCCTGGGGTTCGACTCCGAGGCCAACCGGATCGCCAACGCCGCGCCCTCCCGACTGGGCAACCTGGTCTACGCCTACGGTGCGCTGCGTGCGCTTGCCACCTGGCGCAGCGCGCGCTTCGCGCTCACCGTCCGCTCGGGCAATGCCGTGGAACGGCTGGAGTCCGTCGGCTACACGGTCGCGGCGGCCAACTCGGGTGCCTACGGCGGCGGGATGATGCTCGCTCCGGACGCCCGCCTCGACGACGGCCTGCTCGACGTGGTCACCATCGGCAACGTGGGCCGCGTGCGCTTCCTGCGCACGCTGCCCAAGGTCTTCGCCGGCAACCACGTGCACGAGCCCGGGGTCGAGGTGCTGCGCGCCCAGGAGGTCGAGGTCGACGCCGACCGCCCCTTCACCGTGTACGCCGACGGCGACCCCATCGGCGAGACCCCCATCGTCGTGCGCGCGCTGCCCGGCGCCGTGCACGTCCTCGTTCCGCCCGAGGCCACGTGAGCGCCGCCCTGTCCATGACGGCAAAGGTGGCCGCCGCGCGTGCCGCGGGGGCCCTCTCGCGCCGGGCCGGACGCGGCGGCACCAGCCTCCCCGGCAAGCTCCTGCTGCGCCTAGAGCCCCAGGCCATCGCGCAGCTCGCCGCCCGCCTGCCCCATGGCAATGCGGTCATCTCGGCGACCAACGGCAAGACGACGACCGCGGCCATGGTTGCCGCGATCATGGAGCGCACCGGAGCGCGCCTGGTGCACAACCGCGCCGGGGCCAACATGGCCGGTGGCGTCGCCGCGTCGCTGCTGGACGCATCCGAGCCTGGCGGGGGCATCGCGGGCGATCTCGGCCTGTTCGAGGTCGACGAGTTCTGGCTGGACCGGGTCACCGGGCAACTGCGCCCGCGTGCGCTGCTGCTGGCCAACCTGTTTCGCGACCAGCTCGACCGCTACGGCGAGCTGGAGACCATCGCCGAACGCTGGGCCGAGGTCGTGCGCGCCGGCGGGTCCCGGACGCTGGTGCTCAACGCGGACGACCCGCTGGTGGCTGACCTCGGGAGGGAGCGGGCAGATGGCGCGGGTGAGACCGGCGCGGATGGCGCGGGTGAGACCGTCTACTTCGGAGTGGAGGACGTCGGCGTCGCGCTGCCCGGCCTCTCGCACGCGTCGGACTCCAAGCACTGCCGTCGCTGCGGGACCCCGTACGCCTACGACACCGTGTTCCTCGGCCACCTGGGCCACTACCACTGCCCCGCCGGCGACAACCGCCGGCCCGAGCCTCAGGTCGCCGCGATCTCGGTGGTGCTGAAGGGCGCGCGCAGCGCGCAGATCACGCTGCGCACCCCGGCGGGGACGATCGAGGTCGCCCTCCCCCTCCCCGGCCTCTACAACGTCTACAACGCCCTGGGCGCCACGGCCCTCTCACTGGCCCTGGGAGCCGGCCTGGAGGATGTCCGCGCGGGCCTGGAGGCCGTCTCCCCCGCCTTCGGCCGCGCGGAGACCGTGCAGGTCGGCGAGCGGCCGGTCAGCGTGCTGCTGGTCAAGAACCCCGCCGGGGCCAACGAGGTGCTGCGCACGCTGGCGCTGGAGGCGGGCGAGCACGACCTCCTCGCCATCCTCAACGACCGCACCGCTGACGGACGCGACGTGAGCTGGGTGTGGGACGCCGACTTCGAGCTGCTCGCCGACCGGCTGCGCCGCGCGACGTGCAGCGGCACGCGCGCGGCCGAACTGGCCTTGCGCCTGAAATACGCAGGCGTGCCGACCGAGCGCCTGCATGTGGTCGACGACATCGCCGACGGCCTGGACGCGGCGGTGGCCGGCGGCGAGGGACCGCTCTACGTGCTGCCCACCTACACGGCGCTGCTCGAGCTGCGCCGGGAGCTCGTCGCGCGTGGCCTGGCCGGGAGCGCGTTCGGATGACGGCGGCGACCGGCGGCCCGCCCACCTCTGTGCTGTGGCACGACCTCGAGTGCGGCACCTACGCCGCCGACCTGCCCCTGTGGCGCGAGCTGACCGGGAGCACGGCCCACCCGCCCGGCCCCATCCTCGACGTGGGTGCCGGCACCGGCCGCGTCGCCCTGGACCTGGCGCGCGCCGGCCACGAGGTCGTCGCCCTGGACTGCGACGAGGTGCTCCTGGGCGCGCTGCGCGAGCGCGCGGAGCGGGAGGGGCTGCGCGTCGAGACGGCCACCGGGGACGCGCGCTGCTTCGCGCTGGACCGCGGCTTCGCCCTCGTACTCGCCCCCATGCAGACCGTCCAGCTCCTCGGCGGCCCCGAGGGCGTCGAGGGCTTCTTGCGGTGCGCCGCCGCGCATCTGCACCCGGGCGGCCTGCTGGCCGCCGCTCTGGCCGAGGCGGTGGCCTTCACGGAGGGCGTCGAGCTGGAGCTCCCGCCACCGGACATGCTCGAGACGGGCGGCTGGCTCTACGCCAGCCAGCCCGTTGCGGTGCGCCGCGATCCCGAGGGTGGCGCCTGGCTGGAACGCCGCCGCGAGGCCTTCGCACCCGACGGCTCGCGGACCGTGGAGCTCGACCGCGTCCTGCTCGACACCGTCAGCCCGGCCGCGCTGAGGGCCGCGGGCCTTCGTGCCGGCCTGCGCCCGCTGCCCGGCCACGTGGTCGGGGCCACCGAGGACCACGTCGCGAGCGACGTCATCCTTCTGGAGGCGCCGCGATGAGCCCGTCCACGTACCCGGGGGCTTCACCCTCAGGGCACACGTTGCGCGTCTGCGCCCTTTACCCCGACCTCATGAGCATCTACGCCGACCGCGGGAACCTGCTGTTGCTCGAGCGCCGGTGCGCCTGGAGGGGCATCGGCTTCGAGCTCGCCGGCGCCGGGCTGGGCGAGGCGATCGATCCCGACGCCCACGACCTCTTCTACCTCGGCGGCGGCCAGGACCGCGACCAGGTGCTGTGCGCCCACGACCTCGTCGCCACCAAGGGCGAGGCGCTGCACGCGGCGGCACAGCGCGGGGCGCTCGTCCTGGCCGTGTGCGGCGGCCTGCAGCTCCTGGGTCACAGCTACCACCTGGGCGAGGAGGAGGTCCCCGGCGCCGGCCTGGTCGACCTGCGCACGGTGCGCGGCGACGGGGACCGGCTGATCGGCAACGTCGCCATCGAGGTCGAGCTTCCCGGCCTGGACGGCCCCCGCGTGCTCGCGGGCTTCGAGAACCACGGCGGGCGCACCCACCTGGGCGTGGGTGAGCAGCCGCTGGGCCGGGTGCTGCGCGGCCACGGCAACACCGGGGACGGCGTAGAGGAGGGAGTGCGCCGGCGCAGCGTCATCGGCACCTACCTCCACGGCCCGCTCCTGCCCAAGAACGTGTGGTTCGCCGACTGGCTGATGGCCACCGCCATCGGGGTGGAACCCGGCACGCTGGCTCCCCTCGACGACCGCCTCGAGGACGCCGCTCACGCCGCCGCGCGTCGCGCTGCGGGCGTGTGAGCCGTCAACGCCGGCCGGTGTCGATCAGAGAGTCGATCGAGGTCTCCATTGGGATAACGCCACCAGTCATCTCCCAACGCGACCGGGGGCGCGGAGGGCGTGTGAGGCCGTCCGTCCCCGGACGAGCCCCGCACCTTTACCTCCTCGTTACATATAGGATGCTCGCTTCGTGAGCTCGGCCGCCGCATCACTCGAGCTGCGCGAGCTCGTCAAGCGCTACCCCGGTTCCGACGAGCCCGCAGTCGACAGGCTCTCCCTGGAAGTACCGGCGGGCGAGATCTGCGTGCTCGTGGGCCCGTCCGGCTGCGGCAAGACGACGGCCATGCGGATGGTCAACCGCATGATCGAGATCACCGACGGCGACATCCTGCTCGACGGCAGCAGCGTGACCGACCGCAGCCCCGCCGAGCTGCGCCGCGAGATCGGCTACGTCATCCAGCAGATCGGCCTGTTCCCCCACCGCACGATCGGGGACAACATCGCCACCGTCCCGCGCCTGCTGGACTGGGACAAGCAGCGCGTCAGCGACCGGGTCGACGAGCTGCTGGAGCTCATCGGCCTGGACGCCGAGATGCGCGAGCGCTATCCCGCACAGCTCTCGGGCGGCCAGCGCCAGCGCGTCGGCGTGGCCCGCGCCCTGGCCGGCGACCCGCCGCTCATGCTCATGGACGAGCCCTTCGGGGCCATCGACCCCATCAACCGCGAGCGCCTGCAGAACGAGTTCCTGCGCCTGCAGGCCGAGCTGCGCA
>JBBJOB010000151.1:0-5385 GCA_037721455.1 Solirubrobacteraceae bacterium
GCAAGGTCCCGGGCATCAAGGCCGGGCGCGCCGACGTGATCCTGGCCGGGGCGGTGGTCATCGAGGCCGTGCTGCGCGAGGCCGGCTGCGACGACCTGGAGGTCACCGAGGCGGGCCTGCGCGAGGGGGTCTTCTTCGAGCGGACCCTGCCCGGCGACCCGCCCCTGGTCGACGACGTTCGCCGCGCCAGCGTGCGCAACCTGGCCGCCCGCCACGGCGCGGACACCGAGCACACCGAGCACGTGGCCGCGCTGTCCCTGGGCCTGTTCGACGAGCTGGCCGCCCACGGCCTGCACGGCGGCGACCCGATCGAGCGGGAGTTGCTGTGGGCCGCGGCGCGCCTGCACGACATCGGGATGACCGTCGACTACGACGACCACCACAAGCACTCGCGCTACCTCATCCTCAACGCGGGGCTGCCGGGCTTCGCCCCGGCCGAGCTGGCGCTGATCGCCCAGGCGGCGCGCTATCACCGCAAGGGCATGCCCGACCTCGGGCCCTTCGCCGGGCTGGCGCGGCCCGGCGACGAGCAGTGCTTGGACCGCCTCTCCGTCCTACTGCGCCTGGCCGAGGATCTGGAGCGCAGCCGCGACCAGCTCGTGCGCGCGGCCCATGTCGCCCGCGCCGACAGCGAGGTCCTCCTGGAGCTCGACGCGCCCGGCGAGGCGCGCGTGGCGCGCTGGGCGGCCGAGCGCGAGACCGACCTGTTCGCGCGCGCCTTCGGCCGCGACCTGGCCATCACGAAGCGGTAGTGAGGCCGATCAGGCCCGCGCGATGCAATAGAAATAGGCGCCGGTCGCCGCTCCGAGCGTCGCGGCGACGGCGACCGCGACGTCGATGACGAGCGGGGCGCGACCCATGAGCACGAGCACAACGGCCACGACGGTCGGAGGCGCGATGACCGCCGCCAGGGCCGATCTGTCGACGCGGTGGCCGTCGACGGTCGCCTGCCAGGCGCCCAGTGTCCCAGCGGCGATCGCGCTCAACGCGGCGATGACGACCCCGAGCAGGTTGCGCGTCTCGCTCGAGTTGTCGAGCAGGCTTTCGGCGGTGGCGAGCAGGAACACCAGGGCGGCGAAGGCCACCAGGCTGGTCAGCGCGGCGCGAAGAAACCTCGCCATGGCGCGGCAGACTAGTCGTGAACCGTGGCGGCGACGCCGGCGCCCAACGGGTCAGAGGTGGCGCTCGCGGCTCGCGGCGCGTACCCTGGCCCGGATGTCGGGGGGTACCGGGAGCCTGCAGGAGGGCCTGACGGCGGCGGCGAGCGTGCTCGCTGCCGTTGTGCTCCTGGCGCTCGCCGCGCTGCTGTGGTCGGCGCGCCCCGTCGAGGCCAGCCCGCTGGTCATCGTCGACGGTGACCGGCTCGAGATCGTCGAGGACCCGCTGCTGCCCCCGCCGGCCGGCGCGCCCGCCGACCAGCCGGCAGCGGGCCAACGCAGCGCCGACCAGCGTGGCCTCCCCGAGCTGCTCAGGGATCTGCTGCCCTTCCTGGATCCGGGTCCGCCGCCTCCGCCGCCGGATCAGCCGCCGCCGGGCCCTCCGCCGTCGCCCGATCCCGAGCCCCCCGATCCTGACCCGGCCCCCGAGCCCGAGCCGGACGAGCCGCGGCGCGGCAAGCAGGATCTGGGTAGGGGCTCTGTAGGCACTGTGCTCGACCGCGCGCGCAGCCGGCGCGCGATCAGCGCGAGCGAGCGGCGGGCGATGGGGCGCACCATCACCCGGGCACGCAAGACCCGCTCGCGGTTGGGCGGCCGGCGGCAGCGGGAGCTCTCGCGGGTCATCGCCGACGTCGAGCGCCTGGCCGCCAGCGGGCGCCTGACCACCGGGCGCCTGGAGGTCGCCTTCCTCCAGGTCAGGCGCAACGCCGAGTACTGGAGCAACCACCGCGCGGCCCGCAACGGCCAGCGGATCGCCTTCCGCGGCAGCCCCATCATCTTCCAGTACTTCCCGGGGCAGGGATTGCAGTTCCATCCCCTGGCCAACTTCGGCAAGGCCAACGCGCTCTACAACCAGTGCGTCTCCGGCGACGGACCGTGCCGGCGCAACGGGCTGCGCACCTACCTCGACGAGCTGGCGGCACTGGGCTCGACGCGCGGCGGGGGCTTCCTCACGTGGGAGTACTTCTTCCGCTTCGGCGGAGGGTCGCCGCCGTGGACCAGCGGCATGTCGCAGGGCACAGCGCTGCAGGCCTTCTCGCGCTCGGCCCGCCTGCTCGACGAGCCGCGCTACGCGAGCTACGCGCGAGCGACGCTGGGCGCCTTCTCCAAGCGCCCGGGCAACGGCGTGCGCGTCGACTCCTCGGGCGGGCGCCACTACCTGCTGTACTCCTATGACAGTCGCCTGCGCGTGCTCAACGGCCACCTGCAGTCCATCATCGGCCTCTTCGACCACGCCCGCGCCTCGGGCAGTACCCGGGCACGAGATCTCTACCGCGCCGGCAGCCGCTCGGCGTTGCGCGAACTGCACCGCTACGACCTGGGCAACTGGTCGCGCTACGCGCAGGGCGGCGGCCGCGCGTCCCGCGAGTACCACGAGCTGGTCACGGTCTTCCTCGAGCGCCTCTGCGAGCGCACCGAGAACCGGACCTACTGCACCTACGCCAAGCGCTTCCGCGGCTACCTCTAGGGCTCCAGCGAGGTCCCCATCCGCCGGGCGACGCGGATGGCCTCCTCGGCGTCTCCACCGCCGCCGATGATCCCGTAGCCCGAGCCGTCGCCGGGGTCGATCTGGAGCACCACGCAGTTCTGTGCGGCGCAGAAGTCGGGCTCGCCCGTGAACACGAACTCCTGCATGGAGCCGAAGGCGGGCTGGGGGACCGTGCGCTCCTCCAGCACGTCCTTGCCCTCGCGCAGGAACTCGGGACGGTCGGCCGGCGTGGAGTCCACCCATACCGTCTCGCCGCCGGGACCCGTCCAGGTCACGCGGTCCAGGCGGGAGTTGACCGCCTCCTCGGGGCCGCTGGACCAGCCGTCGCCCACGGGCGCCTCGACGGTGTAGGCGCCCGAGGTCGGAGTGAACGGTGCGAAGGCGGGGTCGTCGGCCTGGGGGGTGGTCTGCGGCTCGACGGGCTCCCGGGGTTCGGGCTCCCGTGCCTCGGGGCCAGGCGCCGCAGCGGGCTCTTGGGCGCCGCCGGTCGTGGGCGCCGGCTCGGCTCCGTCGTCCCCTCCGAGCAGAGCGAAGGCCGCTCCCGCCCCGCCGCCCACGAGCAACAGGGCGGCGGCCGCGCCGGCCAGCAGGCCGGTACGCCGCCGCGGCGCCGGCGGCGCCTCGGAGGGCGTGGCCACCACCGGGGCCGGCGGGAGGCGTGGCTCGCGCCGTCGCGCCGGGGGCGGGGGGGCGTCGATCACCGTCGCCCCGAGCACGCCGACCTGGGTCGCCGCCGGGCCCACCGCCACGGAGCGCTCCGGGGTGGCGTTGGGCCGGTCCTGTACGGCCGCGGCGAACGCGCGGCCCAGGTCACCCGCCGAGGGGAAGCGCTGCGCGGGCTCCTTGGCCATGGCGCGCCCCAGCGCCTCGTCCACGCGCACCCCGAGCGCCGGAGCCAGGCCCTCGACGGCGGGCGGTGGCGTGTGGAGGTGCGCGTACATCTTGGCCGCCGGGGTGCCCGCGAACGGCGGGTGGCCCGTGAGGCACTCGAAGAGCAGACAACCCAGCGCGTAGATGTCGGTGCGCGCGTCGAGCTCGCGCCCATCGAGCTGTTCGGGCGCGACGTAGTCCAGCGTGCCCAGGAGCTGCCCGGTGGCCGTCAGGCCCGACTGCCCTGCCGCCTCCTTGGTCAGCCCGAAGTCGGTGAGCAGCGCGTGCTCATTCTCGCCCGAGCCTGACAGCAGGGCGTTGGCCGGCTTGACGTCGCGGTGCACCAGGCCGCGGGCGTGGGCGGCGTCCAGCGCGCCCGCGAGCTGGCCGGCCAGCCGCGCGACCCGCTGCGGCACGAGCGGCCCATGGCTCGCGACCTCGTTGAACAGGTCGGTCCCGTCGACGAAGCGCATGACCAGGTAGAGGCGCCCGTCCTCCTCGCCGGCGGCGTGGATGGGCACCACCGACGGGTGCTCGATCGACGCGGCCAGGCGCGCCTCGCGCTCGAAGCGCCGCGCGAACCCCGCGTCGCCGGCCAGCGCGGGCGAGATGACCTTGACGGCCACCGTGCGCTGCAGCGACTCCTGGCGGGCGCGGTAGACCACGCCCATGCCGCCCCGCCCCAGCTCGGACTCGACCACGCAGCCCGCGATCCGATCGCCGGGACGCAGCTCGGCCTGCATGGGCGCAGCCTATCCGTGCCGGGCCGGGAGCGCGGATGGTCCGCAAGCGCCAGCGCCTGCGCGCCCTGCCGGCTACCGCCGCTCGATCAGCTCGATGCGGTAGCCGTCGGGGTCGCGCACGAAGCAGATGCGCGAGCCGCCGGCGCTGACCTGGTAGGGCGGCTTCTCGGGCTCGATGCCCTGCTCGCCCAGGGCGGCGAGCTTGGCGTCGAGGTCGTCCACGGTCACGGCGACGTGGTTGTAGCCGGTGCCCATCTCGTAGGAGTCCACGCCCGGGTTCTTGGTCAGCTCGAGGCGGTCGCCGTCGCCGGGCAGGCCCATGAACACGTTGGTGGCGCCGTCGGGGAGGTCCATCCGCCGGCGCTCCTCGAAGCCCAGGGCCTCGTAGAAGATCACCGACCGGTCGATCTCACCGATGCGGTAGCAGGTATGGATGAGTTCTTCGCTCATCACAGGGACTCCAGGCACGCGATGACCGCCTCGCGGCCGCCGCCGGTCGCCAAGGCGCAGGCCACCTGCCCGAGGTCGCCGCGCTCGGCGCGCCGCGGCGGTGAGGGTGCTGTGCGGTTGCGGTACACGCGCTCGCAGTCCGAGCGCACGCTGTCGCTGCGGTCGGCGTAGACGCGGTCGAGGCCGGGGCCGCAGTCGATGACGTCGCGCCCGCCCCCGACGGCGACGATGACGTTGTTCCCGCTTCCGCCGTAGAGGCGGTCGGGATCGAAGCCGCCGTTGAGGTAGTCGTCACCGCTCTCGCCGCGGATGTAGTCCTCGCCGCGGCCGCCCTGGATCTCGTCGTCGCCGGGTCCGCCGTAGAGGCGATCGTCGCCGGTGCGTCCGAAGATGCCGTCGAAGCCGTCGCCGCCGCGCAGCGTGTCGCGGCTGCTGGAGCCCTCGAGGTCGTCGTCTCCGCCGCGCCCGAAGCACTCTCCGCCGCTCGTGGTCATCCGCAGCGCCTCGGCCGCGTCGGTCCCGCCCTCACCACAGGTGCGCGCGTTGATCCCGCTCTCGAACTTGATCCGGTTCTCGCAGCCGCTCATGCGGTCCAGCTCGCTGTTCAGGTTGTAGATCACCGAGTCCTCGCCGGGGCCGCAGTCGATGGCGTCCACGCCCGAGCCGCCGACGATGA
>JBBJOB010000152.1:0-5293 GCA_037721455.1 Solirubrobacteraceae bacterium
GGCCACGGCGATGAGGGCGCCGCGGGAGTAGCTGAGCAGCAGCGTGGTGAGCACGATGCCCATCGCCGGGAAGGCCAGCGCGCTGACCGCGGCGTGCCCGTGGCGCCGCGTGCCCAGCCACAGGCAGCCGGGCACGGCCATGGCGGCGGTGACGCCGACCGCGTTCCAGTAGCCGAACGGCTCCCGCAGGCGCGCGTAGATCTCGTCCGGCGCCAGCAGGCTGGGCAGCACCTTGGTGGCCAGCGAGTAGGCGCAGATCAGGACCGTGCCCAGCAGGAGGCCGCCCAGCAGGGGCTGCCAGCGGTGGGGCGCCACGTGGGCCAGCGCGACCGCGGCGGCGAAGACCGCGGCGTAGGCGAAGCCGCGGTTGGCCTCCAACCAGCTATCGGAGGGATTGATCGACCAGGCGATCGAGGCGGCGGCCAGCGCGGCCAGCAGAAGCAGTAGCGAGAGACTCCACACGCCCCACAGCCGCCGGGGGCGGACCGCGACCAGTCCCGCGCAGGCGATGACCACGCCGCCGCCGAGCAGCAGCACGATCTCGACCAGCGTCACCCGGCTCAGCGCGCTGCCGCCGGCGGCGCTGAGGGCCAGCGCCGCGACCGCCAGGCCCAGCCCGACGGTGAGGAGCCTGTTGTCGACCGACGGGCGCGGGAGCGCGGGGAGCCGGCCGCTCAGGCGCCGCTCAGGCGCCGCGGTCCGTACGGACACGGCGTCGCACCAGGGTTGCGCTCAGGGCGCACAGCGCCCCCGCGACCAGCACCAGGAGCACCAGCACGGGGGTGGGAAGGGTGGAGACGGAGGCGAGCTCGGGGGCGCGGCCCGCGACCTCGGGGCGCACGGCTGCGCCGTCGAGGACCGACCCGCTGTCCTCGCCGCCTCGCGCCTGGTCCAGCAGCTCGCGCTCGGCCTCGGGGACGTCGGCCAGGGCGTTCTCCAGAGCGTCACCCGTGCTGGGCGGCCCGCCGGGCGTACCCGGCAGCGCCGCCGAGTCAGAGCCCCCGAAGAAGCTGTCGCCGATCCCGCCGTCGCCCCCGGAGGCGGCCAGGCCACCACGAGAGCCGCTCCCGCCCGCGCCGCCGCCACCGCCGGCGGCATCGTCGCGGGCGCGGGTGATGACGTCGCGGCAGGGGCTGTAGCCGTCGATGTCGGCGGGCAGTTCGTCCAGCGCCTGGTTGTAGTCCCCCTGCGAGTAGTCGCCGTCGATCTGCTCGTTGTCCGAGCAGTCGTTGATGACCTCCTGGCCGCTGGCCGAGGCGGCGGCCGGGACGACGGCCAGCACGACCAGGGCGAGCAGCATGATGCGAAGCGGACTCGGACGCATCGAAACCACGCTAGTGCAAGGCCTCGGCCAGCCCGGCGGCCCAGGCGTCGTGGGTGAAGGGGTGCACGTCGCGCCGCGCGGCGGCGCCCAGGCGGGCGCGCAGGGGCTCGTCGGCGGCCAGTTCGCGCAGGGCGCGGGCCAGCGCGGCGGCGTCCCCGGCGGGCACGACGAGCCCGTTGCGGCCATGACGCACGAGGCCACCGGCGGCGGCGCCGACCTCGGTGCTGGCGATGATGGGAAGGGCGCGGTGCATGGCCTCGTTGGCCACGAGCCCCCAGGGCTCGCGGAACGTCGCCGTCCGCGTGGACGGTACGACCAGAACGTCGGAGCCCCCCATGAGGTTGCGGACATGCTCGGGTGCCAGGGCGCCGGTGGAGTGGACGCCGCGCGGTTCGCTGGACCCGGGATCGACCCCGGCGAGCACGAGCGCGGCGTCCCCGAGCCCCGCTCGCGCCCAGGCCGCGAGGAGGACGTCGACGCCCTTGCCGGGCGCGTCGCGCCCGGCGAACAGGGCCTGGAAGGGCGCGCGGCGGTCTGGCGTGATGTCGACCGCCCCCCAGAAGCCGCCGTCGACGGCCTGGGGCGCGATGTGGACGCGCCGCGCGCCCAGGCGCCCGGCGAAGGCGGCGACGTGGGGGCCGTAGGCGACCACGGCGTGCGCGGTCGCGTGGATTCGCCGCAGCAGCGGCGCCGCGGCCAGGTGCGCGGCGCTGCGGGGCTGGTGCCACAGCGCGCTCCACAGCACGAAGGGTGTGCGCGAGCGCCGGGCGCCCGCGTAGGCGCCGGGCAGCGCGCGACGCCCGACCGTGCCGGCCACGACGAAGCTGTGTCCGTGCGAGGCGGCCAGGGCGTGCACGTCGCGCTGCGCGATGCGCTCGTGGGGGAGGTCAGGCGTGTCCAGGCCCTTGGTGGCGTGCAGGCTGGGGCCGCCGAAGAGCACGAGGCGCAGCGGCACGCGCTCGGCGAGCGCCGCGAAGGCCCCGGCGCGATCGGGCGGGACGTGGTTGGTGACGAAGAGGACGGGCTTCAGCCCATCGCCTCCCCGTAGGCGGCGACCGTGGCCGTCCCGCACGCCGCCCAGGTGAAGTGGCGCTCGACGGTCTCACGGGCCCGCCGGCCGGCCTCCTGGCGGTGATGGACGTCGCTCAGCAGCGCGTCGAGGCACTGCGCCAGGGCCTCGACGTCGCCCGGGGGCACGAGGCTCATCCCCTCGCCCAGCGCGGCGATCTCCCGCGGGCCGGGCTCCCCGCGGGCGCCGATGGCCGGCAGCCCGCCGGCCATCGCCTCGACGTAGGCGACGCCGAAGGCCTCGTCGACGGAGGGCATGGCGAAGACGTGGGCACGGCGGGCCAGCGCCAGGGCACGGGCGTGGGGGAGCTGGCCGGCCAGCTCCAGGCGGTCGGCCAGCCCGAGCTCGCGGGCGAGGGCCTCCAGCGCGCCGCGCTGGGGCCCGTCGCCGATCACGAGGTAGCGCACACGGGGGTGGCGGTCGCGCAGGAGCCACAGGGCGCGCAGCACGTCGGTGTGGCGCTTGCGCGGGTCGAGGTGGGCGACGGTGACGATCGTCGGGCGGTCGAACGGGTCACCGCCGGTCCTCGGGAGGTCCGTGCCCAGGCGCACCACCCGCTGCTCGCGCGCGCCGAGGGCCTGCGCGTGGACGGCGGTGCCGCCGCTGTTGGCCAGCACCAGGCGGGCGCGGGTCAGCGCGTCGCGCACCGCGCGCTCCCCTGCGGCTGAGCGCGGGGCGGTGTGGAAGACGTCGCCGCCGTGGACGGAGACGACCAGCGGGACGGTCCGGCCGGCGGCGGTGTGCAGGACGGCGTCGGCGGCGGGCACGGCATTGTGGGCGTGCACGAGGTCGTAGGGGAAGTCGCGGCGCAGCGCGCGCAGGGCGGCGCCCAGCGACGGCGCCGCCCAGCGTCCCCACGCCGCGTAGGTGCGCGAGCGGGGCGGGCTGACGAAGGGGACGTAGCGCACCTCGAGGTCATCGAGTGTCGCCCGGCGCGGCTGGGCGGCCAGCGCTCGGGCCGCGGAGACCAGCGCCCCCGGCCCGGCGTGCAGCGCCGCTCGCGGCGGCACGAGCCGGTGCAGGACCAGCACGCGCACTTCGGCGCCCGCGTCCCGGGCGGCCAGCGCCTGGCGATGGGCCCACACGCCCAGCACCGGGTCGGCGGCGCGCGGGTAGAACTCGGCGACGACGCAGACCCTCATGCGCCGCTCAGCCGCACCCGCCGGGACCATGTCGCCTCGTCGCGGGTGACGTAGGGGCGGTCGCGCAGGAACGCGCGCGCCTCCTCGACCGCGGGCGTGCGGTCGTAGTCGCTCGCCACGGGCACGGTGTGCAGCACGGGCGTGGCGTCGACCACCCCGCAGCGCCAGCCCTGCTCGCGCGCGACCGCGCCCCAGTGGGCGTCCAGCCCCCAGCCCATCTGCAGGTCGGGGAAGGGCAGCAGCGCGGCGAAGACGTCGCGGTGGAAGGCGGTGACCGGCCCGATCTCCACGAAGCGTGTCAGGCGCACCGCCCCGCCGGGGCGCCGGCGGGTCACCGGCCACCCCGCGTGGGAGTGGACGCGGTGGGCGGGCTGAGCGATGCGCAGGCCGGCGCGCTCGGCGCACAGCAGGAAGCGATCCAGGAAGCCGCGGGGCAGCACGACGTCGTCGTCCAGCACGAGCAGCCAGTCGCTGCCCGCCGGGTCGTGCTCGGCGAGCGTGCGGTTGAGGTGGGCGAACTTCCCGCCCTCCCCCAGCGCGACAACCCGGAGGGCGACCTCGTGGCGGCTGCGCTCCAGCTCGGCGCGCGCGGCGCCCATGAGGCGCCCGGGGCGCTGCACCCCGGTCACCAGCACGCGGCGCCGCGGCGGCCGGGACCGCGCCGCGCGGTCCAGCGCGCGGACGCGCCCGGCCGCCTCGAGGTCGGCGAAGAGGTCGGCGGCCCGGCGCAGCTTCCCGCGCCGCCCACCCACCGTCCCGCTGCGCCCCGAGAGGAAGTCGTCGACCCCGGGCACCGCGGGTGGCGGCGCGTTGTCGATCGCCGCGCGGACGCGGCCGAGCGAGTGGGCCGCCATGACGAGCCCGTGGGGGCAGGCGAAGCGCACCGCGTGCAGGACGCTGCCGGCCAGCACCCGCAGCTCGCGCGCAAGCGTCGGCGCCGTGCCCTTCATGACGTCGTAGCGGCGGCTGGGCCGCCCGCGCCGGTAGGCCGCACGCGCGAGCGAGCGCAGCCGTGCGTCGTCGCCGGCGCGGCGGTGGTCGACGCCGGCGGCGGCCACGTAGGCGATGCGCCCGCCCGCCTCGCGCAGGCGCGCCTGCCACTCCTCCTCCTCGCCGTACTGCTCCACCGCGGCGTCGAAGCGCCCGGCGCGTGCGAGCCCCGCGCGGCGCACCGCCATGTTGGCTCCCCAGCCGTGAGGTACGTCGTCGCGGTCGTCCGGCCCGAAGTCCTGGGTGGTGATCGGCGGGCCCTCGCGCGGGCAGCCGCGGAAGGGGTGGTCCTCGAAACGCGCGCGGATCGGCCCGGTCAGGACGCCCACCTCGTCGCCCGCGCGCCCGTGGGCGGCCAGCAGCGCTTCGAGCCACCCCGGATGGGCCTCGATGTCGTCGTCGACGTACACGAGGAGTTCGCCCCGGGCGTGGTCGAGTCCGGTGTTGCGGGCGGCGTTGGGGCCCAGCGAGCGCTCGTGCGCGAGGTAGCGCGCCCCGTGGCGCGCGGCCACGGCGCGGGTCGCCGCGTCGGGCCCGTCGTCGACGACGAGCACCTCGGCGCCCGCCGCGCGGGCCTGGGGGAGGATCGAGGCCAGCGCGACGTCGAGGTAGTGCGGCCGCGCGCGGGTGGGGACGATGACGCTGGCGACGGGCTTCACGCGCGACATTCTCGCGGCGGCGCCCGTCGGACCCGTCCAACGGCTTCTGGGACGCTGCGCGCGTGATCCTCTTCCTCCACCACCGCTACCGCACCCTGGGGGGCGAGGA
>JBBJOB010000153.1:0-5271 GCA_037721455.1 Solirubrobacteraceae bacterium
CGGAGAGCTGCCGGCGGATCGTCTCGACCTCGGGGAGCTCGGGCACGACGCCTAGCCCACAAAGGAGCGGCCGGGCAGCGCCGCGTCGCCCCCGCCGGTCAGCCAGGCCACCACGCTGGCCCCCACGTCGGCCAGAGCCCCGTCGTGGCGCCGGCCGCCGTGGCCCGCGAAGGCGGCCAGCAGCGGGACGCACTCGCGTGTGTGGTCGGTGTGGTCGGAAAGTGGATCGCAACCGTGGTCGGCGGTCAGGACCAGCAGGTCGCCCTCCCCCAGGCGCTCCAGCCAGCCGGCCACCGCCGTGTCGATGGCCCGCAGCGCTGCGTGGAAACCGTCGATGTCCTTGCGGTGGCCATAGACCTGGTCGGTCTCGACGAGGTTGGTGAACACCAGCCCATGCTCGAGCGCGCCGATCAGCCGGCCCGTCTCCTGCAGCGCCACCGCGTTGGTGGCCCCCGGGTGGGCGGCGGCGAAGCCGCGCCCGGCGAACAGGTCGTGCGTCTTGCCCACCGCGTGGGTCTCGACGCCCGCCCCGCGCAGCGCGTCGAGGGCCGAGCGCGCGGGCGGCGCCACGCTGAAGTCGCGCCTTCCCTCGGTGCGCGCGAAGGCGCCCGGCGCACCCCGGAAGGGGCGCGCGATGACCCGCGAGACCGCGTGCTCGCCGCTCATGACCTCCCGCGCTGCGACGCAGGCCGCGTAGAGGTCGGGCTCGGGCACGACGTCGGTGTGAGCCGCGAGCTGGGCGACGGAGTCCTGCGAGGTGTAGAGGATGAGCGCGCCCGTGCGCAGGTGCTCGGTGGCGAATTCCTCCAGCGCGGCCATTCCGTCGTAGGGGCGATTGCACAGCAGCGCGCGGCCGGTGGCCCGCTCCAGCGCGTCGAGCACCGCGGGCGGGAAGCCGTTGGGGTAGGTCGGCGCGGGCTCGCGCGCGATCACCCCCATCAGCTCCCAGTGGCCGCTGGTGGAGTCCTTGCCGGGGCCCTGCGGGCACAGCCGCCCGTGGGCCACGGGCGCGCCGGCCGGGGCGACGCCCTCCAGGGAAACGATCGAGCCCAGCCCGAGGCGCTCCAAGGTCGGCAGGGAGAGGCCCCCGGCCCCACGGGCCAGGTGGACGAGGGTGTCGGCCCCCTCGTCGCCGTAGGCGGCGGCGTCGGGCGCCGCGCCGGCACCGCACGCGTCGAGGACGATGACGAAGGCACGCCGGGGCGCGGCAACCGCGCTCACGCCTGGGGCTCGGGCTCCGAGAGCTCGATCGAGGCGAGGACCGGCAGGAAGGTCTCCACGTTGACCCGGAAGAAGTCCCTCGGCCCGGCGTAGGCGTCGAGGACTATCTCGGCTCCGAAGGCGTAGGCGTGCACGGACTGCACGGTGCGCCGGCGGCCGGCGATCTCGGTGGAGACGGTCAGGGCGACTGCGGGCTGGCCGTCGAGCTCCACGATGCCCTCGTCCAGCACGAGCAGCTCGGGGTTGCGGGCGCGCGCCGCTGCCAGGAGATTCTCAAGCGCAGCCTCGAGCTGGTCCGGCGTGGAGGGCAGCGGCTCGCTGCGCGGGTAGCGCCACGCCGAGATGACGCCGGTGCCTGTGGAGATGCTGAGCACATGCGGCGCCCCCGGCTCGCTGTAGCGCCATCCCCGCGGCGCGCCCAGCGCGATGCCGGCGCCCTCGAGGGTGACGGGCTCGAAGCCGAACGGGGCGCCCGGGCGGGAGGCGTCGGGCACCGGCGTGCGCTGCGCCCCGCACCCGGCGGCCAGGGCAGCGAGGGCAATCAGCAGCAGGAGCGGGAGCGTGCGGCGCACGCAC
Source organism: Solirubrobacteraceae bacterium (assembly GCA_037721455.1). Taxonomy (GTDB): domain Bacteria; phylum Actinomycetota; class Thermoleophilia; order Solirubrobacterales; family Solirubrobacteraceae; genus Siliceabacter. The sequence goes on from JBBJOB010000153.1 coordinate 1,798, forward strand.
GCATTGTCTCAGGGCATCGCGCGAGGCATCGTCGTCGCTGCCCTCGCCGGCGAGCGGGGACAGTACGTCAGTACGGCCCCGCTCCGTCGTCGACCGGCAGCGGCGTCGAGGCCCGCGGATGGGCGCTGTTGTAGACGTCGCGCAGGCGCTGGGCGGAGAGGTGGGTGTAGATCTGCGTCGTGGCCACGTCGGCGTGGCCGAGCATCTCCTGGACCGCGCGCAGATCGCAGCCCCCAGCCAGTAGGTGGGTGGCGAAGCTGTGGCGCAGCGTGTGCGGGCTCATCCGACCCTCGAGCCCTGCCGTACGGGCGTTACGCTGGACGATCTTGTAGAGCCCCTGGCGGGTCAGCCCCGTCCCGCGGCGGTTGACGAAGAGATGAGCCTCCTGGCGGTCGCCCACCAGGAGTGGCCGGCCGCGCTCCAGGAAGGCGCGCACCGCGCCCACGGCCTGGCGCCCCACGGGCACGAGGCGCTCCTTGGAACCCTTGCCGCGCGCCCGTAGCATGCCGTGGCGCAGGTCGACGTCGCCGACGGTGAGGTCCACCGCCTCCGAGGCGCGCAGCCCGCAGGCGTACATGAGCTCAAGCAGCGCACGGTCGCGCAGCGCGGCGGGCTTGGTGCCACGGGGGGCCGCCAGCAGGCGGGTGACCTCGCCGCGGGCCAGGACATGGGGAAGGCGCTGGCTCTTGCGCGGCGCGCGCAGGCGGGCGGTGGGGTCGGCCTCCATGACGCCCTCGCGACGCAGGTGGCGATAGAAGGAGCGCAGGCAGGCCGCCTTGCGCTGCAGCGTCGCCGGGGCGACCGCCGGACGGTCGGGACCCCCGACGGCCATGCCGTCCAGGAACCCCGCCAGGTCGTCGTGGCCGGCCTCCAGCACGTCGACGCCGCTGCCCCCCAGGTGCGTGCCGAACTGCAGCAGGTCGGAGCGGTAGGCCTCCAGCGTGTTGCGCGACAGGCCGCGCTCGAACTCCAGGTAGGCCAGGAAGTCGAGGACGTGGTGCTCGAGAGATGACGGCTGGGAGGGCGCAGGGGGGGAACCGGGGGCGGTGGCCACGGCGCGGCCTTCGCCCCGGGAGGGCGGAGCCCTGCGGCTGCAAGGCGGCTGGCAGGATCGGGGCCGCGCCAGGTCGCGCGCCTCCGCCGATCCTGCATCGGCCGGTCGCCCCGGCGTCAGCCGGCCGCATGCGGTCAGCCGCTCGTGGCACCCTCGCCGCGCGCCCGGCGCAGCCACAGCAGCCCGATGAGCGTCTTGGCGTCGACGGTGACATCGATGGCCGCGTCCAGATCGGCCAGCGGCCAGCGCACGAGCTCGATGCGCTCCTCCTCCTCCGTCTCCGGCTGGTGGACCCGGCGCAGGCCGGTGGCCAAAAAGACGTGGACCTCCTCGTCGGTGAAGCCGGCGCTGGAGAAGTAGGTCGTCGCGTGCTGCCAGGAGTCGGCGGCCAGGCCGATCTCCTCGGCCAGCTCGCGCTGCGCCGCGGCCAGCGGCTCCTCGCCCTCGACGTCCAGGCGGCCGGCGGGAATCTCCAGGACGTCGGAGCGGTCGATGGCCTCGCGCGGCTGGCGGACGAGGTAGAGGTGCTCGCCGTCGTGGGCCACCACGCCCACGGCGCCGTCGTGGTGGACCTTCTCGCGCGTGGCCTCTCCGCCGTCGTCGTGGCGGAAGCGTCCCCGCTCGACGGAGAAGATCGCCCCCTCGAAGACCGTCTCGCGCTCGATGGCCTCGAAGCCGGGGCCCTCGGAGGTCATGTCGCACATTCCTCGAGCAGGGCCATGGTCACGTCCACCATGCCCTCCAGCGCGGCCACCGACACCCGTTCGTCAGGCTGGTGGGCGCCCTGCGTGCCGTTGGCCAGGTTGACCACGGGCAGGCCGGCCTCGACGAGCGCGTTGGCGTCCGACCCTCCGCCACTGGCCACCCGGCGCGGCGTGTGGCCGCACGCACGCAGGGCCGCCTCGGCGGCGCGCAGCGCGGGCGCGTCGTCCTCATGGCGGTAGGCGGCGAAGACCCGTTGCACCGTGACGTCGAGGTCACAGGCGCAGACCGGCACGTTGGCGGCGTCCTGGAGGCGGTCGACCAGCGTGGTCATGGCCGCCTCGGCCCGGGCCTCGTCGTGGGACCGGGTCTCCCCCACCACCCGGCAGTGCTCGGGAACGACGTTGGTGCCGGCGCCGCCGCCGTGGATCGACGCGACGTTGGCGGTCGTCTGCTCGTCGATGCGCCCCAGCGGCATGGCGGCGACCGCGCGCGCGGCGGCCAGGACCGCGCTGCGCCCGTCCTCGGGGCGGATGCCCGCGTGCGCGGCGCGGCCGAACAGGTCGGCAGCCAGGTGGTAGGAGGCCGGCGCGGCCACTATGACCTCACCGATCGGGGTGGCATGGTCGAAGACGTAGCCGAACTCCGCGCGCAACCAGGAGCGATCCAGCTCACGGGCGCCGGCCAGCCCCGTCTCCTCGGCGACCGTGAACAGCAGCTCGAGCCCGACCGGCGAGCCCTCGACGGCCACCCGGCGGGCCAGCGCTAGGAGACCGGCGACCGCCGCCTTGTTGTCGGCGCCCAGGACGGCGGGGCGGGCGTTGTGCCAGCCGCCGTCGGCCAGCTCGGGCTCGACGACTCCGCCCTCCACGGGGACGGTGTCGACATGGGCGCACAGGAGCACCGTGCGCGCCGCGCGGCCCGGGATCCGCACCAGCAAGTTGCCGGCCCCGGCGCCCGCCCGGGGCCCGGCGTCGTCCTCCTCGTGCTCGAGGCCCAGGCCTCGCAGCTCGGCGATCACGCGATCCATGCACGCACGCTCCGACCCCGTGGGGCTGACGATGGCGCACAGCGCCGCGAACAGCTCGTTGAGCCGCCGGCGCTCCAGCTCGCTCCCGGGCCGCACGGCGCGCGACGTTAGTGGCTCGTCGCCTTGCGCGCGACGCTCTGGGCCGGCCAGGTCGGTGAGGCCGGCGAACGGCAGCGGTGAGGGGAGGGAGCGGCGGGTGCCGTCGATCGTGCTCTTTCGCGGTTGGCGCGGACGATCGAGCGATGCCCGACGCTCAGCGGAGGTCATCGCTCGGTCATGCGCCGGCGCTCGCGTCTGCGAGGCTGGGGCGATGGCCACCGAGATCGCGGGCAGGAGCGTCGCCCAGCTCGTCTGCCTCGCGCTGGGGGTCGGCGTGGTCGCCTCGGGGCTGCTGGGCGTCGCTGTGGTCCTGGAGACCGACCGCTGGCACGACGCGTTGCACCTCGTCAGCGGCGCGGCGCTCGCGGTCGCGGCGCTGTCACGGGGCAGCGCTCCAAGGGCGCTCGTCGCCTTCGGAGCCTTCTACGTCGCCGTCGCGCTCACCGGCTTCGTCGACGGACAGCAGACGCTCGGCCTCATCCCGATCAACCCCGTCGACAACCTGCTGCACGCGGGACTGGCGTTCGTGGCGTTCCCCGCGGCCATCATCAGCCGAACGGGAGCCTGACCGACGTTCGAAGGATCGCCC
>JBBJOB010000154.1:0-5259 GCA_037721455.1 Solirubrobacteraceae bacterium
CTAGGGCGCGGAAGGGGGAGGATCGACGCGATGGGAAGATGGCTGGGACGGCTCACGGGCCTGCTCCTCGTGCTGGGCGGCGTGCTCGCGGGGCCGGCCGGTGCGGCGGAGAAGCCTCCGGATCCTCGGGTCAGCGCCGGGGAGCGCAGCGTGGAGGCCTTCGTGACGTCGTGGTGCCGACCGGAGGGCAACGGGCTGTTCGGGTGTGCGTCGCTGTCGCTGGTCTCCGGCTTCCGCTTCCCCGCGCTGGCCGCCGAGCCGGGGAGCGAGGTCGTGGTCGACACGCGGCTGGCGGCCACCGAGGTGGGCGTACGGTCCATCCCGCAGGACGGCGGCCCGGCGGAACCGACCGCGGTCGCGGTCCGTCGGATCGACGAGCGCCGCTGGGCCTTCGCGATGCCGTCATCGACCACGCGGGTCGGCTTCGACATCGCCTACGCGGACGGGGGGAGCTCGGACTCCGTGCTGATCCTGCGGCGCATCGTCGGCGCGACCGCGGGCCCCAGCTCGGTCGATGCCTACCGCGACGTCGTGGTCTGGAGCGAGCGGGAGGACCCGCCGGGCGCGGAGGCGCCCTCCTACCATCTCGTCGCCCTGATCGACGGCTCGGCGCGCCGGCTGCCCGTGGCGCCCCGGTCGGTCCCCTTCGACGTCGACCTCGGCCCCGGGGCGGACTGGCGCACCGTGGCGGTCTACTCGCGCTGCGCGCAGGAGCCCCAGCCGCCATATGCCCTGGGAGACGCGCCCTCCGCGCCCTACCCCGCCTACACCAGCGGGCGCGGGTGCGATCTGTACCGCTTCGACTTCGAGACCGCGCGCGAGCGGAAGATCGAAGGGGCGAGCACCGACCAGGCCTCCGAGGCGCTCCCGTCCATCTGGCGCGACCGGATCGCCTTCGCGCGGGTGTACGAGCAGCGCTCCGGGAAGCGTGGGGTGCTCCCCTACCTCTACACGAGCGACCTGGACGGCGGTCCCTCCAAGCGCGAGCCCGGCGGAGCGCGCGGGCGCACCGGGCTCCCCGGCCCGACCAGCCTCGACCTGTACGGGCGCCGCCTGGCCTTCGTGTGGAACCACCGCACCGGCGCGACCGGCGGGGTCACGGAGCTGCGCCTGGACACCCTCGGCGGTGGGCGCCGCGTCCTCAGCAGCGCCCGCCACGACGGGACGGACTCCTACGCGACGTTCCTCTCGCCGCAGGGCGTCCACGGACGGATCGTCTACGGCTACCAGCGGGTAGGCGTCGAGTACGAGGCCGTCGCGATCCCCGAGCCCGACGGGTTGCACACTGACGCCGTGCGGATCACGGGCAAATCGGTCGCCTCCCTGCTGCTGCGCTACCGCATCACCAACGGCGACAGGGAGGCCCTTACGGCGCCGGGCCAGCTCGCCGGCGTGTCCACCACGGCCCGCGAAGGCCTCTTCGTGGCGCAGCGCAGCGACCTGCTGGCTGCCGACGGCGGCACCACGACGATCGTCGACGTCAGCGACCTGGTGCCGAGCGGGTAGGCGGCTGCGGGCCCCTGGGGACGGTCAGGCCCCCGGCGGTACGCTGGATGGTTCCTCCGTCCGCCCCCACCCCTAGGATCAGCCAATGGAGATCGAGATCGGCCGCGGCAAGAAGGCCCGGCGCGCATATGGCTTCGATGAGATCGCGATCGTGCCCTCCCGGCGCACGCGCGATCCCGATGACGTCGACATCTCCTGGAAGCTGGGCGACTACCGCTTCGAGCTTCCGCTGCTGGCCTCGGCCATGGACGGGGTCGTCTCGCCGCGCACCGCCGGGCTGATCGGCCAGCTCGGTGGCTTGGCCGTCCTCAACCTGGAGGGTGTCTACACGCGCTACGAGGACGCCGACGAGCAGCTCGAGCGCATCTCCCGCCTGCCCAAGGAGCAGGCCACGCGCGAGATGCAGGCCATCTACCAGGCGCCACTGAGGCCTGAGCTGATCGCGCAGCGCATCCGCGAGATCAAGGACCAGGGCGTTGTCGTGGCCGCCTCGCTGACCCCCCAGCGGGTGCGCGACCACTATGAGCTGGCCCTGGAGGCCGGGTTGGACATCCTGGTCATCCAGGGCACCGTCGTCTCGGCGGAGCACAAGTCCGAGCACACCGAGCCGCTCAACCTCAAGGAGTTCATCCGCGAGGTCGGCGTGCCGGTGGTGGTTGGCGGCTGTGCCAGCTACCACACCGCCCTGCACCTCATGCGCACCGGCGCGGCCGCCGTGCTGGTGGGCGTGGGCCCCGGCGCGGCCTGCACCACCCGCGGTGTGCTGGGCATCGGCGTGCCCCAGGCCACCGCCATCGCCGACGCCGCCGCGGCACGCTCACAGCAGATGTTGGAGACCGGCGAGTACGTCAAGGTCATCGCCGACGGCGGCATGCGCACCGGCGGTGACGTCTCCAAGGCCGTGGCCTGCGGAGCTGACGCCGTGATGATCGGCTCGCCCCTGGCGCGCGCCCACGAGGCTCCGGGCCGCGGCTTCCACTGGGGCATGGCCACCTTCCACGCCTCGCTGCCCCGCGGCGCGCGGGTGGCCACCGTGCAGAACGGCACGCTGGAGGAGATCCTCACCGGCCCCGCGCACGAGAACGACGGCACGTTCAACCTCTTCGGCGCCCTGCGCACGTCCATGGCCACCTGCGGCTACAAGGACATCGCGGAGTTCAACCGGGCCGAGCTGATGGTCGCCCCGGCCCTGCAGACCGAGGGCAAGCAATTGCAGGCCTCCCAGGGCGTGGGCATGGGCGCGCGCAGCGGCGCCCAGACGTCGCCCGCGAACGGGGGCGAGAAGGCCCCGGTGGCGTGAACCCCTCCGACGGCCCAGGCGGCCTGGTCACCGACGCCCCGGCGGCCACGGAGATCGCCGACGAGGCGACCGTCGAGGTGCAGGCACCGGCGGCCGTCGACGAGGTCGTCGTCCTGGACTACGGGGGGCAGTACTCGCAGGTCATCGCGCGGCGCATCCGCGAGTGCGGGGTCTTCAGCGAGCTGCTGCCCCATCACGTCGGCCCCGACGAGGTCGCTCGCCGGAGCCCCAAGGGCCTCATCCTCTCCGGCGGCCCCGCCTCGGTCTACGCCGACGGGGCGCCGGCGCTCGACCCGCGGCTGCTCGAGCTGGGCATCCCCGTGCTGGGCATCTGCTACGGCATGCAGCTCCTGGCCCACGCGCTGGGGGGACAGGTGCAGCCGGCCGACGACGCCGAGTACGGGCGCGCCGACCTGCGCGTGCTGGAACCCGGGCGCTTGTTCGGCGGGCTCCCCGTCGAGCAGACGTGCTGGATGTCCCACCGCGACGCGGTCCTGCGGGCTCCGGACGGCTTCACCCCCCTCGCCTCCTCGGAGGCCTCGCCGGTGGCCGCCTTCGAGTCGCTCGAGCGGGGGATCTGGGGCATACAGTTCCATCCCGAGGTCTCCCATACGCCCTTCGGGCGCGACATCCTCGACGCGTGGCTGCGCGACGTCTGCGGCGCCGACATGGCCTGGACCGCCGCGTCGGTCATCGAGGACCAGGTGCAGCGCATCCGTGCCCAGGTGGGAGAGGGGCGCGTGATCTGCGGGCTGAGCGGGGGCGTCGACTCCTCCGTTGCCGCGCTGCTGGTCCACCGGGCCATCGGCGATCAGCTCACGTGCGTGTTCGTCGATCACGGCCTCATGCGCAAGAACGAGGGAGAGCAGGTCGTCGCCTCCTTCCGAGACCGCTTCAAGATCGACCTGCGCGCCGTCGACGCGGAGGATCGCTTCCTGGCCCGGCTGGCCGGGGTGAGCGACCCCGAGGCCAAGCGCAAGGCCATCGGGGGCGAGTTCATCCGCGTCTTCGAGGAGGAGGCGGCGCACATCGGCAACGCGCGCTTCCTCGTCCAGGGCACGCTCTACAGCGACGTGATCGAGTCGGGCGGGGGCACGGGCACCGCGACGATCAAGTCTCACCACAACGTCGGCGGCCTCCCCGACGACCTCGAGTTCGAGCTCATCGAGCCGCTGCGCGCGCTGTTCAAGGACGAGGTGCGCGCGGTGGGCGCCGAGCTGGGCCTCGACGAGCGCCTGGTCTGGCGCCAGCCCTTCCCGGGGCCCGGGTTGGCCATCCGCGTCGTCGGCGGCGAGGCGACCAAGCAGCGCCTGGACCTCCTGCGCGACGCCGACGCCATCCTCCAGGACGAGATCCGTCGCGCCGGCCTGTACCGCGAGCTGTGGCAGTCCTTCTGCGTGCTGCCCGACGTGCGCACGGTCGGCGTGCAGGGCGACGAGCGCACCTACGGCGCGGTCATCGTCATCCGCGCGGTGACCTCCGACGACGCGATGACCGCCGACTGGGCCCGCCTGCCCTACGACCTCCTGCAGCGCATCGCCTCGCGGATGATCAACCGCCTGTCCGACGTCAACCGGGTGGTGCTCGACATCACGTCCAAGCCCCCGGGGACGATCGAGTGGGAGTAGCCGGCCGCGCGTAGAATCCGAGCATGGCCGTCACCCATCCTGGGCAGGCCGACCATCGCCGTCGCCGATCTCTTCGCCGCCGCCTTTCGCGAAGGGCCGGCCGGCTGGCCCGACAGCTCGTGATCGCCTACACTCCCGCGTCGGCCACGCGCCCGCCGCGTGGCTTCTCTACGTCATGAAGACTTACGTCGCCAACGCCCAGGACCGCGAGCGCAACTGGCTCATCGTCGACGCGACCGGGCAGACGCTCGGCCGCTTGGCCACCCAGATCGCCGACGCGCTGCGCGGCAAGCGCAAGCCCGTCTACACCCCGCACGTGGATACCGGCGACTTCGTCATCGTGATCAACGCCGAGAAGATCACGGTGACCGGCAAGAAACTGCACGAGAAGCGCTACTACCGCCACTCCGGCTACCCCGGCGGCCTGAAGTCGCGCACGCTCAACGACATGCTCGAGCGGCGGCCCGAGGAGGTCATCCGGATCGCGGTCAGGGGCATGCTGCCCCGCAATCGCCTGGCCCGCAAGCAGATCACCAAGCTCAAGGTCTACGCGGGCCCCGAGCACCCCCACATCGCCCAGAAGCCCCAACCGATGGAGATCAGTTCCTAGTGGCCGACGAGACGCCGACGCCCGACCCTGAGCGCGAGGAGCTCACCCCGGCCCAGCAGGAGGAGGCCGCCGAGGCCGCCGCCGCGAGCGAGATCGGCGTCGGGGACGATGACGTCGCCGAAGCCGAGGGCGACGCTCCCGCCGTGGGCGCCCAGCGCGCCGAGGACGAGCCCGCCGAGTCGGTCGAGGCCGCTCCGGCGGCGACCGCCGACGAG
>JBBJOB010000155.1:0-5182 GCA_037721455.1 Solirubrobacteraceae bacterium
GGGTCGATGACCGAGCGCATGCGCGGCTTCGGCGGCGCCCAGAACTAGGGGTCGTCCCCGGAAATACGTGCCGTCGCCGGTGGTCGGCCGCGCCGACTGGGGCCGCACGGTGATCCGGGAGTGTGCCTCTGGCACATGACCGGTCGCCGGGTGGCGCCAGACGGTGATCGCCGGCCGCCGGAACGGTGCGTATTTGCGGGGGCGGCCCCTAGCGGCCCGCCGGTCTTTACCTCGTGACGAGGTAGCGCGCTACCCTCCGTTCTGGCACTCTCCCGATGAGAGTGCCAATGCCAGACGACCGGAGGTCACACATATGAAGCTCAAGCCCCTGGGAGATCGGCTGATCGTTAGGGCGATCGAGGAGGAGGAGACCACTGCTAGTGGCATCCTGCTTCCCGATACGGCCAAGGAGAAGCCGCAGAAGGGCAAGGTCCTCGCCGTGGGCGACGGACGCTACGACGACGACGGGGACAAGCGCATCCCGCTCGACGTCGCCGAGGGGGACGAGGTCCTCTACTCCAAGTACGGCGGGACCGAGATCAAGGTCGACGGCGAGGACCTGCTGGTCATGCGCGAGTCCGACATCCTCGCCAAGGTCCAGTCCTAAGCGACCCGGAGAGAACAGGAATTTATGGCTCATAAAGAACTGAAGTACGACGTCGACGCGCGCAACGCCCTCCAGGAGGGTGTCGACGCAGTCGCCAACGCAGTCAAGGTCACGCTCGGCCCCAGGGGCCGCTACGTGGTGCTCGACAAGAAGTTCGGCGCACCCACCATCACCAACGACGGCGTCACCATCGCTCGTGAGATCGATGTCGAGGACGTCTTCGCCAACCAGGGCGCCCAGCTCGTGCGCGAGGTCGCCACGGCGACCAACGACGTCGCGGGCGACGGCACCACCACCGCCACGGTGCTCGCGCAGCAGATCGTGCGTGACGGCCTGAAGAACGTCACTGCGGGCGCGAACCCGCTGGCGCTCAAGCGCGGCATCGAGAGGGCCGTCGACGCGGTCGTCGAGAGCATCGCCAAGCAGTCCAAGGACGTCGCGGGCAAGGATCAGATCGCCCGTGTCGCCACCATCTCAGCCGGCGACGACGACATCGGCGACGTGATCGCCGACGCCATCGAGAAGGTCGGCAAGGACGGCGTGGTCAACGTCGAGGAGGGCCAGACGTTCGGCATGGACCTCGAGTTCACCGAGGGCATGCAGTTCGACAAGGGCTACATCTCGCCCTACATGGTCACCGACCAGGACCGCATGGAGGCCGTGCTCGAGGATCCCTACATCCTCATCGCGAACTCCAAGATCGGCTCTGTGCGCGACGTGCTGCCCGTCCTCGAGGCGGTCATCCAGTCGGGCAAGCCGTTGCTGATCATCGCCGAGGACGTCGAGGGCGAGTCCCTGGCGACCCTGGTGGTCAACAAGCTGCGCGGCACCTTCACCGGCGTGGCCGTCAAGGCGCCGGGCTTCGGCGACCGCCGCAAGCGCATGCTGGAGGACATCGCGATCCTCACCGGCGCCGAGGTGATCACCGAGGACCTGGGTCTGAAGCTGGAGAACACCCAGCTCTCGCAGCTGGGCCGCGCACGCCGTGTCGTGATCGGCAAGGACGAGACCACGATCATCGACGGCTCGGGTGACGCCGACGCCATCAAGGGTCGCATCACCCAGATCAAGAACGAGGTCGAGAACACCGACTCGGACTTCGATCGCGAGAAGCTCCAGGAGCGTCTGGCCAAGCTGTCGGGCGGAGTGGCCGTCGTGAAGGTCGGCGCGGCCACCGAGACGGAGATGAAGGAGAAGAAGCACCGCGTCGAGGACGCCCTCCAGGCGACCCGTGCGGCGCTCGAGGAGGGCATCGTCCCCGGCGGCGGCGTCGCGCTGATGCGCGCCACCGACTCCGTCAAGCTCGACTCCTTCGACGGCGACGAGAAGACGGGCGCGAAGATCGTGCTCCGTGCGCTCGAGGAGCCGCTGCGCCAGATCGCCCACAACTCGGGCCTCGAGGGCTCCGTGGTGGTCAACGATGTGCGCAAGGCCAAGAAGGGCTTCGGCCTGGACGCCGCGACCGGCGAGATCGTCGACCTGGTCGACGCCGGGGTCATCGACCCGGCGATGGTGACGCGCTCGGCGCTGCAGAACGCAGCCTCGATCGCCAAGAACATCCTCACCACCGAGGCCATCGTGGCCGAGATGCCCGACAAGGACGGCGGCGGCAACGGCGGCGGCGGCATGCCCGACATGGGCGGGATGATGTAACAGACGTCGCCCGCAGGCCGGCGCTTGCGACGGCCGGAGGGCGAAACCCGCCTTCCGCAGGCCGCCCGCTTGCGGCGGCCGTAGCGCGAAACCCGTTCTCCCGAGGGCCCGGCACACGCCGGGCCCTCGTGCGTCCTACTCCTCGCCCGGCCAGCGCCCTGTGCGCGTGAAGTGCTCGCGGGCTGCGTCCTCGGCGTCACGGTCGCCGTGGCCGCTGGCGGCGACGACCGCGATCGAGGCGACGGCGGCCAGCGCGACGATGCAGACCACGATCGCGTAGATGTCCATGGCCGCGGGCTACCCCTCCACGCTGTCGGCTGCGCGCGGGCCCGGGCCGACGTACTTGGCCGACGGGCGGATCAGGCGCGCCTCGCGCTTCTGCTCGAGGATGTGGGCCGACCACCCGGCGACTCGCGCGCACGTGAACATCGGCGTGAACAGCGGGGGTGGGATCTCGGCGTGGTCGAGCACGACGGCCGACCAGAACTCGACGTTGGTGGCCAGTACGCGGTCGGGCCACCGGGCGCGCAGCTCGGCCAGGGCGGCCTCCTCCAGCGCCTCGGCGATCTCAGCGCGCCGAGAACCCAGCTCCTGGGCGGTGCGTCGCAGCACGCGGGCGCGCGGATCCTCCGCCCGGTAGACGCGGTGGCCGAAGCCCATGAGCCGCTTGCCGGCATCCAGCGCGTTGCGCACCCACGCCGGCGCGTCGCCCGAGGCCTCGACCTCGTCGAGCATCTTGAGCACGCGGGAGGGGGCCCCGCCGTGCAGCGGGCCGCTGAGCGCCCCGACCGCGGCGCTCAGCGCGGCGGCGCAGTCGGCGCCGGTGGAGGCGACCACGCGGGCGGTGAACGTCGAGGCGTTCATCCCGTGCTCGGCGGCCGCGATCCAGTACGCGTTGATCGCCTTGACGTGGTCGGGATCCGCCTCGCCGCGCCAGCGGGTGAGAAAGCGCTCGGGGATGGACGTGGCCTTGTCGACCTCCGTCTGGGGCACCGGCGGGCGCCCCGAGCCGCGCGCCGACTGGGCCACGAAGGACAGCGCCATGACCGAGGCGTGAGCGAGGTCGTCGCGTGCCTGCTCGTCGGAGATGTCGATGAGCTGGCCGAAGCCCCATTTCGGTGCCAGCATGGCCAGTGCGGACTGGACGTCCACGCGCGGGTCGCCGCTGCGTACGGAGAGCGCGTGGGGTCCGGCGGGCGGCAGGCCGGGCCGGTAGGTACCGTCGACGAGCAGGCCCCAGACCTCCTCGAAGGGCACGTGACCCACCAGGTCCTCGATGTCAACGCCGCGGTAGCGCAGCGCGCCGCCGTCCCTGTCGGGCTCGGCGATCTCGCTGGCGAAGGCGACGACGCCCTCGAGGCCTGAATGGACTTCCGCGGTTTCCGTGCTCAATCGTCGCTCCTGTGGACCGGTGCTGATGGTCCTGCAAGCCTTGCAGATGGTGGCCGTGGGGCCACGCCTGAGGCGGCACCGGGCACCGGTAGGCTGACCCCCCGCGTGGCCGCCACCGACCTCCTTTTCCGCCCGGCCCACGAGCTGGCAGGCCTGGTGCGCGACGGCGAGCTATCCGCCAGGGAGCTGGTCGATGCCTCGCTGGAGCGCATCGGGGCGGTGGACGAGCAGGTCAACGCCTTCGTGCACGTCGACGACCGAGGCGCCCGGGCCGCCGCCGACGCGATCGGGCCGGGCGACGAGCGGCCCTACGCCGGCGTCCCGGTGGCGGTCAAGAACAACCGGGCGGTGGCGGGGTTCCCGCTCACGCTGGGCGCCGAGTTCACCGGCGACCTGACCGTGGCCCACGACCACAACGTCACCCGCCGCCTGCGCCGGGCGGGCTTCGTGATCGTGGGGGCGACGACGCTGCCCGAGTGGGGCATCCTCCCGGTGAGCGAGTCCCGGCGCCTGGGCCCCACACGCAACCCGTGGGACCTGACGCGCACCCCCGGCGGATCATCGGGCGGCTCGGGCGCTGCGGTGGCGGCGGGCATGGTCCCGCTGGCCCACGGCAACGACGGCGGCGGCTCCATCCGGATCCCGGCGGCGTGCTGCGGCCTCGTGGGCCTGAAGCCCCAGCGCGGGCGCATCTCGCCGGCGCCCGACGCCGGCGAGCAGTTCCTCGTGGCGGACGGAGTGCTCACCCGCACCGTCGCCGAGACCGCGGCGCTGCTGGACCTGCTGGCCGGCCCTGAGACCGGCGACACCTCCTGGGCGCCGCCACCGGGCGAGCCCTTCGCGGTGCAGGCCGCCCGGGAGCCGGGCCGCCTGCGCATCGCGATGACGTGGGCCACGCCGCTGGAGGGCGCCGAGGTCGACCCGGTCTGCGTCCAGGCGGTGCGCGATGCTGCCGCGCTGCTGGAGTCGCTGGGCCACGAGGTCGTCGAGGCCGACCCGCCCTGGACCGACCCGGGCCTGCTGCACCTCTTCACCGCCGCCTTCGGCCCCGCCGTTGCCATTCAGATCGGCGTCCTGGAGGCCGTCAACGGCCGTGCGGCCACGGCCCAGGACATGGAGCCTCTGTCGTGGGCCATCTGGCAGGGCGCGAAGGGCACCGACTGCATCACCCAGCAGCTGGCCGTGCTACGGCTCCAGAGATACGCCCGGAAGATCGTCGCGTGGTGTGCCGATCACGACGCGGTGCTCACGCCCGCCCTGGCCGAGGCCCCGGTGCCGATCGGCACCATCGACGCCTGCTCACAGGAGCCCATGCGCGACTTCGCCCGCTCGGGGCGCTTCACGCCCTACACGGCGATCTCCAACATCACGGGCTCGCCGGCCATCTCGTTGCCGCTGTATCAGCGCGACGGTGGCCTGCCGCTGGGCGTCCAGCTCATCGGGCAGCCGGCGGGCGAGGGCGCGCTGCTGGCCCTCGCCGCCCAGCTAGAGGCCGCCCACCCCTGGGCCGACCGCCGGCCCCCGCTCTAG
>JBBJOB010000156.1:0-5181 GCA_037721455.1 Solirubrobacteraceae bacterium
GCTGCCCGGGCAGGCCAGCCCCGAGCGGGCCTGAGATCCCCTCCGATCAGCGATCGGCGAGCGCCTCGACCACACGGTCGAGCTGCGCGGTCTCCCCCTCGACCAGCGCGTCGCCCAGGCGCCGTAGGGCCTCGAGGTTCTCGGGGCGCACGTCGTCGAGGTCGTCGCTGGCCCCGTCGAGCTCGATCTGGAAGCGGTGGTGGCGGTCATCGAGCAGCTCGTCGAGCTGCATGGTGACCGCGTCGCTCTGGCCGTCGAAGACGACGGCGATGAGCGGGCGGATCCACTCCACGACGCCCCAGCCCTTGACGTCCTCGTAGGGGTAGCGGCGGTTGAGCGACCCGGTGCCCAGGCTCACGATGCGCACCGGCCGTTTCGGGGCGATGCGGTCGGCCTCCGCGTAGGCGCTCATGGCGGGGTTGTTGGCGAACACGCCGCCATCCACGAGGGAGAAGCGCTGCGTCGCGGTGGTCAGGAGATGAGGCTCGAAGTAGGTCGGCGCGGCGACGGTCGCTCGCACAGCGTCGGAGACCCGGTGGTTCCACGACTGGGCGCCCGCGGCCACGTGGCTCTTGAAGAAGAACGGCGCGCGGCCCTCGGTGTCGTAGGCGGTGAGGAGCACGTCGGTGGCCAGCTCGGTCAGCCGCGCGTCGCCGATGTACTTGTCGATGGCCCGCTGGAGTGCCTTGTCGTCGTAGCGCTCGTCCAGCAGGCCGAGGGGGTTGAGGATCTTGTCGGTCAGCGACTGGGAGAAGATCTCGGGCCCCTCGGAGATGTAGAGGTCGATGAGCTGCTCCGCGGTCCAGCGCAGGGCGCCGTCCTCGTCGCGCACGCTCAGCGCCGCCGCGAGGATCCCGCCGGTCGACGTCCCCGCGACGAGGTCGAACACATCTGCGACCCGCCGACCGGCGCGCCGCTCCAGCTCGGTCAGCACGACCGCCGGGATGATCCCGCGGATGCCCCCGCCGTCGATGGACAGTACGTTGAACGGCCGCTCGCTCATGGGGACTCCGCAGGGTGGAAGGACAGGTGCGGCGAACATCATCTCCGTGGACGCCGCCTGGGTCTACCTCCTGCGCTGCGCCGACGGCTCGCTGTACTGCGGATGGACGAGCGATCTGCGCGTCAGGCTGCTGGCCCACGGTGCTGGACGGGGTGCCCGCTACACCCGTGGGCGGCTGCCCGTGGAGCTCGCCTGGGCGCGGGCGATGCCCGACCGCGGCGCGGCCCGCCGCGCGGAGGCCCGGGTGAAGGCGCTGTCCCGGACGCAGAAGCTGGCGCTGGGCAGGGGCACGGACGGCGTAGCGTTGGGAGCGTGAGCGCCGCCGTCCGTGTCGAGGGACTCGCCAAGCGCTTCGGGGACACCACCGCGCTGGCGGGGGTGGACCTCGAGGTGCAGCAGGGCGCGGTGCTGGGCCTCCTGGGCCCCAACGGCGCCGGGAAGACCACCATCGTGCGGGTCCTGGCCACGCTGCTGCGCCCCGACGAGGGGCGCGCCGAGGTGCTGGGTCACGACGTGGTGCGCGAGGCGCGGGAGGTCCGTCGCGTCATCGGCCTGGCCGGGCAGTTCGCCGCCGTGGACGAACTTCTCACCGGGCGGGAGAACCTGCGGCTGTTCGCCGGCCTGTTTCGCATGGGGCGCCGGGAGGGTCGCGCGCGCGCCGAGGATCTGCTGGAGCGCCTTGACCTCCTCGACGCCGCCGACCGCACGGCCAAGACCTACTCGGGCGGCATGCGCCGCCGCCTCGACCTGGCCTCCAGCCTGCTCACCCGTCCGCCGGTGCTCTTCCTCGACGAGCCCACCACGGGGCTGGACCCGCGCAGCCGCAACCAGATCTGGACCGTGGTGCGCGAGCTCGTGGAGGAGGGCACGACCGTGTTCCTGACCACGCAGTATCTCGAGGAGGCCGATCAGCTCGCCAGCCGGATCGCGGTGATCGACCACGGCCAGGTCATCGCCCAGGGGACGGGGGACGAGCTCAAGGATCAGATCGGCGGCCAGATGGTGCAGGTGCGCCTGGTCGACGCCGGCCGGCGCGAGGCGGCCGAGCGCGCCCTGGCCCGCGTAGGCTGCGGCGCCGACCACCACACCGGCGGCCAGGACGGCCTGGTCACCGTGCCCGCGCCCCGCGACGGGGTGGCCATGGTGGCCGAGGCCGCCGCGGCCCTGCGCGACGCCGGGGTGGAGGTCAGCGACCTCGCGCTGCGCCGCCCGACGCTGGACGACGTCTTTCTGGAGCTGACCGGCCGCGAGGCGGCGCCGGAGGATGCCCCGACCCAGCCGGCTGACGACGCGGCGCCTGACAGCCGGCGCCCCGAGGCCGAGAAGGAGCCCGTGTGAACGCCGCCGTCGCCGAGCTGCGCTGGACGCTGCGCGACTGCTTCCTGGTGACGGGGCGCAACATGCGCCACTTCACCCGCCAGCCCCAGCTCCTGCTGTTCTCGACCATCCAGCCGGTGATGTTCATCATCCTGTTCACCTACGTGTTCGGCGGGGCCATCGGGAGCTCGCTGCCCGAGGGCGTCAGCTACGTCGACTTCCTGCTGCCGGGCATCCTGATCCAGTCCTCGGCCTTCCGCGCCTCGCAGACCGCTGTCGGCCTGGCCGAGGACATGAAGAACGGCGTCGTGGACCGCCTACGTTCGATGCCCATGTCGCGGGCAGCGGTCCTCGTCGGACGCACCGGCGCCGACATGGTGCGCACCCTGTTCGTCGTCGCGCTGATGATCGTCGTGGGCTACATCGTCGGCTTCAGCTTCATGAACGGCCCCCTCCAAGCAGTCGCCGCCGTGATCGTCGTGTGCCTGTTCAGCCTCGCGCTGAGCTGGATCTTCGCCTTCGTCGGCCTGATCAGCGACGGTGCCGAGACGGCCCAGTCGGCCGGCTTCGTGTTCATGTTCCCGCTCGTCTTCGCCTCCTCGGTCTTCGTGCCCATCGAGACCATGCCCTCGTGGCTGGAGGGCTTCGCGAGCGTCAGCCCGGTGACCCTCGCCGTCGACTCCGCGCGCGCCCTCTCCCTGGGCGGCGACGTGGCCGGCCCGCTCCTGGGCTTCCTGGCCTGGACGGTCGGCATCCTCGCCGTGTTCGTGCCGCTGTGCGTGTGGCGCTTTCGGCGCATGAGCTGAGCGGCGTCGCCGGTCCATCGGGAGAGCTCAACGCCGGGCGCGCGACGGCCACCGTCACGGTGGCCAGCGCCTGGCTGCCCCTGACCTACGCGCTCAACGCCATCAATCGCAGCATGGGGGCCGAGGACCTCTACCCGTTCGTGCTGCGCCCGCTGGTCCAGGACAAGCTGGCGTTCATCGACGGCTGCGTCCGAGGCGCGACGGCGGCCGCGCCCTGATCGCGATCGGTCACCAGCGTTCTCAGCGGCGGCGCAACGTGCGCCACTCGTCGAGGCGGGCGAGCTCGGCCGAGCGGGTCGCCCGCGCGGGATCGAGGTCGAAGTCGTGAGCGCTGTCGGCACACCAGAAATCGGGATGGCGGTCCAGCCAGCGCTGCCCGTCGTGGCGGCCTGCGTCGATCAGGCGGCCCAGGAAGACGGGGTCGAACAGCAGGAAGCTGAGCAGCTCGCCGCGGCCGGCACCGCTGGCGCGCAGGAAGGCGCCCAGCAGCGCTGCGTCGGGGTCGCGCAGAGCCCGTAGGCCCCCGAGGCGCTCGCGGTAGGTCTGCTCGGCCAGCCGGCCGAGCTCGCCCCGCTGCGCCGGGGCGACGAAGGCGTAGCGGATGCGCCGGTAGGGCCGTCTGCCGCGCGACTCGCGGTAGGCCAGCCCCGAGGAGGAGGGCGCGTTGACCGGGCCGCCGGCGAAGAACGAGTTCACGGCGGCGAGGCGGTGCATGTCGGCGCCGACCTGGTCGGTGATCAGGCCGTCGAGCACGTTGACGGCGACATCGGTCAGCTTTGGGGCGCGGGTCGCGACGGGCGCCTGGGTCGGGGTCTGCGCAACCAGCGGCTCGAAGCCGATCGCGATGATCCGGTCGGCGCCGAGGTCGATCGCCGGCTTGATCGGCGCGTTGAGCCGCGTGCCACCGTCGACGTAGAAGCCCGCGGCAGGCTCGGGCGAGCTCACCTCCACGGCGGGGAACAGGAACGGGATCGCCGCCGACGCCCGGACGTGCTCGCGGTCGAGGGTGGTGTCGAGGTAGCGGATCTCCTCCGAGCCGCGCTCCAGCGGCTCGCGCCCGTGGCGCTCGAGGAAGCCGACCGAGGTGCCGTCCGCCAGCGCCGTGGCGAGCACGCAGACACCGCGCGCGTGACCCGCCTCGACATTGTCGTGCAGGGCGTCCCAGTCGATCCATCCGTCGAGGGAGCTTTCCAGCGCGGGCTCGAGCAGGCCTCCGGCGCGCACCCCCGGAAGGCCGGCGATCTCGCCCGCCAGCCGCGCCAGACGCAGCGGCGAGCGCGGGCTGATGATGCGCCGCAGCACGGTGCCACGCTGAACGCGGCTCCAGCGCTCCAGGAGGGTTGCGACCTGCCGGTGCACGGGCAGGTGCGCGACCGAGGCCAGCGCGGCGGCGTTGATCGCTCCTACGCTTGTCCCACAGAAGACCGACACGCGTTCGCCCCGTGCCTCCAGCGCCGGCAGCAGGACGGTCAGTGCACCGACCTCGTACGCGCCGCGCGCGCCACCACCGGGCAGGACCAACGCCACCTCGCGCTGGGCCTCGTGTCTGCGCGCGGCCGGCGAGCCGCCACCGTTCGTGCCCAGCGCGCTCATCGCGACTCGATCGTCTCCAGCCCGTCGGCCCGCACCTTCGAGGCCCCGGCGCGGCCCGAGCACGCACCGGTCGCGCTCGGCTCGCCGGACACGATGGACCATCTCGCACGAGGTTGCACGCCTGCCGAGCGTGACCACTCGAGGCTCGCGCCACCATGGACCCCGGGAGGGGGATCGCTCGCGTGGATGGGCCTTGAGGCCACCCCGGCGGCAGGTGGCCGTGCCGAGATGCGTGCGCTCGTGCGTGTCCGGCGACTCGGTCCGGGCGCCGTGTCTACGAGCCGTTCGTCCCACGAGCAGCATGCGGTCGCCGTGGTCCACGGCCAGGTCGATCGGTCCCAGCTCCCACGAACCGCGACGGATCACCGCACCTTGGAGCTCCACGACGGGCGCTCGGCATGCGTCCCAGCCACCGGCGTAGTGCCTGGCCCAGCCCGTGTGCGGATCGAGCTCGACCAGCTC
>JBBJOB010000157.1:0-5173 GCA_037721455.1 Solirubrobacteraceae bacterium
GCGTCGGTGCCGTCGAGGATCGCGTTGGCCACGTCGGCCACCTCGGCGCGGGTCGGGCGGCTGCTGGACACCATCGAGTCGAGCATCTGCGTCGCGGTGATGGACGGCCGGGCCAGGCGGCCGGCCAGGGCCAGCAGGCGCTTCTGCACCAGCGGCACCTCCTCGATGGGCAGCTCGATCCCCAGATCTCCGCGCGCGACCATGACGCAGTCGGCCACGTGCAGGATGTCCTCGGCGCGGTCCACGGCTTGGGGCTTCTCGATCTTGGCGATGAGCGGCAGGCGGGTGTGGCGGCGAACCTCGGACACGTCCTCGGGCCGGCGGACGAAGCTCAGCGCGACGAGGTCGGCGCCCATGCGCTCCCCCGCCGAGAGCAGCTCGAGGTCCTCCTGGGGCACGGCGGGCAGCACGTCCGTCGGGCCGGGCACGTTGAGCCCCTGGCGCGAGGCCACCGGTCCGCCGACCTCCACCTCCGCGTCGATCTCCCCCTCGCCCGCCCGCACGGCCAGCACCCGCAGGCGGATGGAGCCGTCGGCGAGGTACATCACGGCGCCGGACTCGACGGCCCCGGCCAGCCCGGCGTAGGCGACGCTCATGCGCTTCTTCGTCCCGGTGCCGTCGGCGCCGCACACGAAGGTCACGGTGTCGCCGGTGCCCAGCTCGACGTGGTCCTCGGCCAGGGGGCCGATGCGCAGCTTGGGGCCGGGGAGGTCCTGCAGGATCGCCACGGGCCGCCCGGCCCGCCCGGCGGCGTCACGGATGCGGCTCGCCGTCTCGGCGTGCTCCTCTACGTTGCCGTGGGAGAAGTTCAGGCGCGCCACGTCCATGCCCGCCTCGACCATGCGCACCAGCACCTCGGGCTCGCGCGAGGCCGGCCCGATGGTGGCCACGATCTTGGTGCGCCGCTCCATGACGCGCAACGATACGGGCCCCCGGGCCGGGCCGGGCCGCCGGTGCGCCGTGCTACACCCCTACGAACCGCCCGTCCTGCTGCACGACCTCGCCGTCGGCGGTCAGGCGCCCGCCGGCGCGCAGATCGCAGATGAGGTCCCAGTGCAGGGCGGACGTGTTCTTGCCGCCGGTCTCGGGATAGGAGCGCCCGAGCGCGAGATGGACGGTGCCACCGATCTTCTCGTCGAAGAGGATGGTCCCCGTGGGGCGGTCGATGCCGAAGTTGGTGCCCACGCCGACCTCCCCCAGGCGCCGGGCGCCGTCGTCGGTCTCCAGCGCGCGCTGGAGGTAGTCGTCGCCCACCGCGGCGCGCGCCCCGACGACCTCGCCGTCGCGCAGCTCGAGCTCCACGCCGTCGACCTCGACGCCGGCGGGGGCGCTTCGCACCGTGAAGCGCACGTGCCCGGTCGCCGAGTCCTCGCGGGGCCCGGTGAAGACCTCGCCGCTGGGCATGTTGCGCTTGCCGTCGGAGTTGACCCAGGTGCGGCCCTTGACCGACAGCGTCAGGTCGGTCCCGTCGGCCTCGATGCGCAGCTCCTGTGCATGCCCGAGGCGGCCGATCAGGCGCTCCTGCACGTCGCGCAGCTCCTGCCAGGCGCGCACGGGGTCGGGCTGGTCGAGGAACAGCGCGCGGCGCACGAACCCCGCAAAGGCCTCGGCGGTCATGCCCGCCTGCCCGGCCAGCGCGGGCGTGGGCCAGAGGGAGGAGCACCAGCGCTTGCGCAGCGTGGCCTCGCGCACGGGCCGCCGGGCGCGGGCTGCCCGGGCGATCTGCGCAGGGTCGACGCCGGCCAGGGCGTGCACGTCGTGGGGCGCCTGGACGGCCAGCACCTTGTGGACCTTCTTGGCCTCGTGGAGCTCCAGCGGCGCGACGTCGTCGAGGTGGAGGTCCTGGGCGTGGGCGAAGAAGCCCGCGGACTGCCCGGGGAGGTCCACGCGCAGCAGCGCCCACGCACCGCGCTGGAGGATGGCCCGCTGGAGCTCGAGCAACAGCGGCGCTGCCTGCGCCGTGGAGCGCACGAGCACCTGCTCGCCCGCCTCCACGTCGAGGCAGTAGCCGGTGAGGAGGTCGGCGAAGGCGACGGGGTCGAGGGGCGCCTGGTCGCCGTCGGCGCCCGGCGAACGGCCACCGTCCACGGGGGGCGAAGGGGCGCCGTCCGCCCGCGCGCCCTCGCCGCTCACGCGCTCCAGGCCTCGTCCAGGGCGGCCAGCGCGTCGGTGGGGTCGGCGCCCAGCTCGCCGGCCAGGGCGCTGACCAGGCGGCGCTGGGGCTGGCGCCGCGCGCCCGTGCCCATGACGCCGATGCGCCACGCGCGCCCGGCCAGCGGCCCCAGGCCGCCGGAGACCTCGATGCCGTGGTCCAGCAGGAGGCTGCGCCTCAGCGCCGCCTCGTCGACGCCCTCTGGCACCGTCACGGCCAGCAGCGGCCAAAGCGCCTCGCCCTCGGGGGCGATGCGCTCGAAGCCCAGTCCGCGCAGCGCGGCGCGCAGCGCCTCGTGCGCCCGCTCGTGGCGCGCCCAGCGCGCCTCGAGGCCTTCGTCGTGCACGAGTCGTAGCGCTTCCCGCAGCGCGTAGACCAGGTTGATCGGCGCCGTGTGGTGGTAGGCGCGGCCACCGTCCCCGTTCCAGTAGGAGAGGACCAGACCGAGATCGAAATACCAGGATCGCACCACGGAGCGTCGCGCCCGCAGCTTGGCCAGCGCCCGCTCCCCGGCCGTGAAGGGCGCCAGCCCCGGTGGGACGTTGAGGCACTTCTGGGTTCCGCTGAAGGCGGCGTCCACCCCGGCCTCGTCCAGCGCGAGCGGGTGGCCCGCCAGCGAGGTCACGCAGTCGACCATCAGCAGGGCGTCGTGCTCCCGGCACGCCTCCGCCAGCCCGTCCAGGGGCTGGGCCACGCCCGTGGACGTCTCCCCGTGCACCACCACCATCGCGTCCAGTCCTCCGCGCGCCGCATCGATCAGCCGCTCGACCTCGATCGCTCGCCCCCAGTCAGCCTCCACCCGGACCACCTCGGCGCCCGCGCGCGCGAGCTGATCGGCCATGCGCTCACCGAAGAGCCCGTGGACGCCGCACACGACCCGGTCTCCGGGCTCGACGAAGTTGCTGACCAGCGCGTCCATCCCCGCGCTCCCGGTCCCGCTGATCGGCAGCGTGGCCCGGTTGGCCGTGGCGAACGTGGCGCGCAGCTGCGTCGCGACCTCCTCCATGATCTCGGCGAAGGCCGGATCCATGTGCCCGATCGTGGGCAGCGCGAGCGCGTCGAGCACCTCGCGCGGCACAGGGCTCGGCCCTGACCCCAGCAGCAGCCGCTGCGGCGGGGTGGTGGGTGGGCTGCTCACGGGACCTCCACGTCGGGGAAGTGCTCGGCCAGGTGCTCGCGCAGCGCCTCGCGCACGAAGCGTCGCTCGGTCTGCGAGGCCATCCGATAGCGGCCCAGCAGCTCGCGCTGGCCCTCGGTGGGGACGCCATCGATGTCCCAGCGCAGGGCCAGGCGCTCGAAGAGGAACTCGACCGCCCGCTGCCAGGTGTCCTCGGTGGAGCGCGCCTGGTCGTGCAGGACGGCCGCGTACTCGCGTCGGGTGGCCGGTGTGAGCGCGCCGCGCAGCTCGAGCACCGCGTCTCCCTCCGGCGAGCGGTACTCGCTTCCCGCCGCGGTGAGCGGCGGCGGGGCCCCGCCGTCCCCGGTCCGTGCGCGCTGACGGCTGCGCTTCCCCATCAGCGGCCCCGCATCAGGCCGCTGCGGCGCGTTCGAGCGCCCCGCGCACGTCCCCGCGCGCCGGCTCGGCGTGGCCGGGGAAGGCCACCGCGGGCTCCAGCGCGGCGAGCTGGCGCAGCGAGGCCCGGGCCTGCTGGGTGTCGAGGTTGTAGGCCTCGAAGGGGAGCGCCGGCTCCTGGGGGCGGCCCCACAGGTCCAAGGTGTAGAAGGCGTCGCTGCACAGCAGGACCCGGTCGCGCTCGCGCCACAGCGCGATCAGCCCGGGCGCGTGGCCGGGGGCGTGGACGACCTGGAAGCCGGCCACCGTGTCGCCCTGCGCCACGGTGTCCGCGATGCGCACCGGCCCGCCATCCCAGAAGCGGGGGTGGAGCACGCGCGTGTGGGCCTGGCGGTGCACCCAGGGCAGCTTGTCGACCTGCCAGTAGCGCCAGCCGCCCGTGCCCTCGGCGTCTGCCACCTCGTCGGGGTGGCAGTGCACGGGCACGTCGGGGAAGGCCGGGGCAGTGCCACGATGGTCGGTGTGGCCGTGGCTGAGCACGATGCGCTTGAGCCCGCCCATGCGCGCGGCTGCGGCGCGCACCTGCGTGGTCATGTAGCGCCCGCCGGCGTCGAACATCACGGTCCCGCCCGTGCCCGACGGGCGGGAGGCGGTCTGGCTGTCGCCGTCGGGCTCACGCAACAGGTACACGTTGCAGTCGCCCGGCCACCCGCCCTGCACGCGCCAGACGCCGTCGGCGACCTCCTCGGCCTCGTCTGAGCCGCCGATCCGCGCCATCAGCCCGGTCCTGGCGTTGAGCGCGGCGGTCATGCGCGCCTCGGTGGCCGAGCCCTGGGCGGGAAGCGCGCCGAGTTGGCGGGCCAGGGACATCCCGTCGGTGTAGGCCAGGACGCGCCCTACCTTCCCCTCGCGCGGCCACACCAGGTCGGTGCCCTCGAGGTCGACGGCCGCCCCGGTGGGCGCCATCCCGTTGAAGCGCCCGGGCCCCGCGAACGTCCCCTGCGCACGCCAGCGCACGGCAGCGTGGTGGCCGTCGGCCACCAGGTCGAGCATGCGGAAGCGGAAGTCGGGAAAGGCCGCGTAGAGCTCGTCGAACCAGGCGACGAGCTCGTCGCGGCCCGCCGGGCCCACGACGCCGTGGATCGTCCCCTCCATCTCGGAGTGGTACCAGTCGCGCTGGGCGGTGCGCTCGCCTCGCTCCAGGGCCGAAAAATAGCCGCGGGCGACGCCCTCGGCCTCGTCGGTCTGCGCCGGGCGCGCCGGCTGCTCGGAGCGCGCCGCCTCCTCCTGGCCGGCCAGGGCCGCGAACTCCGCCGTGTTCTCCTCCTGTGCCATCGCGTCCTCCTCTCGGCTCCCGCCTCTCAGGCTATCGACCATCTAACGTCCGCGACCATGGCCCAGCCCGCGCGGAGGAAGGAGTTGGGCCGCGGGGAGCGTGTGCTGCCCGGCGTGTGGCGCCTGCGCCTGCCGCTGCCCTATCCGGGGGTGCCCCACTGCAACGCGTGGGC
>JBBJOB010000008.1:0-18182 GCA_037721455.1 Solirubrobacteraceae bacterium
GACCCGGTGCAGGCGATCTGCGACGCCGTCGAGGAGCTGCAGAAGGCCGGTGACGGCGACGTGCTCGTGTTCCTGTCCGGCGAGCGGGAGATCCGCGACACCGCGGACGCCCTGCAGCGCACCGTCCGCCCCGGCACCGACGTTGTCCCGCTGTACGCCCGGCTGTCGTCGGCCGAGCAGCACCGCGTGTTCGAGGCGCACAGCGAACGCCGCGTCGTGCTGGCCACCAACGTCGCCGAGACGTCGCTGACGGTGCCGGGCATCCGCTACGTCGTCGACCCGGGCACGGCGCGGATCAGCCGCTACAGCGCACGGCTCAAGGTCCAGCGCCTGCCCATCGAGCCGATCTCCCAGGCCTCGGCCGACCAGCGCAAGGGCCGCTGCGGGCGCACGTCGGACGGCGTGTGCATCCGCCTGTACACCGAGGAGGACTTCGCGGCCCGCCCGCGCTTCACCGACCCCGAGATCCTGCGCACCAACCTCGCGTCGGTGATGCTCCAGATGGCCGCGGCGGGGCTCGGGGAGATCGAGGACTTCCCGTTCCTCGACCCGCCCGACGCCCGGCAGATACGCGATGGGCTGGCGCTGCTGCACGAGCTGGGGGCGCTGGAGGGCTCCGGCGAGAAGGCGGGACCGCGGCTGACCCAGGTGGGCCGGCGCCTGGCCCAGCTCCCCGTGGACCCACGCATGGGCCGGATGGTGCTGGAGGCCGACCGCCAAGGCTGCGTCGAGGAGGTCATCGTGCTCGCTGCTGCGCTGTCCATCCAGGACCCGCGCGAGCGGCCCGCCGAGCGCCGGGCGGCCGCCGACCAGCAGCATGCGCGCTTCGCCGACGAGCACTCCGACTTCCTGGCTCTGCTCAACCTGTGGCGCCACCTGCGCGGGCGCCAGAGTGCGCTGTCGCGCAACCAGTTCCGCCGCCTGTGTCGCGACGAGTTCCTCAGCCACGTGCGCGTGCGCGAGTGGCAGGAGCTGGTCGAGCAGCTCCGCCGGGCGGCCCGATCGGCGAAGCTGACCTTCAATCAGAAGCCCGCCGAGCCCGAGCAGGTCCACATCGCCGTGCTCGCCGGGCTGCTGTCGCACGTCGGGTTGAAGGACCCCCGCCGGCGCGAGTACCAGGGCGCGCGCAACGCCCGCTTCGCCGTCTTCCCCGGTTCGGCGCTCACGCGCAGCCAGCCGACGTGGGTCATGGTGGCCGAGCTGGTCGAGACCTCGCGGCTGTTCGGGCGCACCGCGGCGCGGATCCGCCCCCAGTGGGTCGAGCCCCTGGCCGGCCACCTGGTGCGCCGCACCTACGGCGAGCCGCGGTGGGCGCGCAGCCGCGGGTCGGTGGTGGCCACCGAGCGCGTCACGCTGTACGGGCTGCCGGTGGTGGAGGGGCGCACCGTGACCTACGGGCCGATCGACCCCGTCCTGTCGCGCGAGCTGTTCATCCGCCGCGCGCTGGTGGAGGGCGACTGGGAGACGCGGCACGCCTTCCTGAGCGACAACCGGGCGCTGGTGAGCCGGCTCGAGGAGCTCGAGCACCGCGCGCGCCGGCGCGACATCGTCGTGGACGACCAGGTGGTGTTCGACCTGTACGACGCGCGCATCCCCGCCGATGTCGTGTCCGCCGCCCACTTCGACCGGTGGTGGCGTGATGCACGCCGGGAGGACCCAGAGCTCCTGACCTTCACCCCCGAGATGCTCGTCGACGAGGCCGCGGCTTCAGGGCTCGACCCGCACGCCACCCCGACCGCGTGGCGGCAGGGCGAGCTCACCATGCCGCTCAGGTACCACTTCGAGCCGGGCAACGAGCGTGACGGCGTGACGGTGGCGGTGCCGCTCGAGGCGCTCGGGCAGATCCAGCCCGCGGGGTTCGACTGGCTTGTGCCCTCATTGCGCAACGAGCTGGTCACCGAGCTCATCCGCTCGCTGCCCAAGGCGCTGCGACGCGAACTGGTGCCCGCGCCCGAGGTCGCGGCGCAGGTCGTGGCGCGCCTCAGGCCCCACCGCGAGCCGCTGCTGGCCGCACTGGGGCGTGAGCTCGAGGCGCTGCGCGGCGTGCGCATCCCGCCCGACGCGTGGGACGTCGACCGCCTGCCCGCGCACCTGCGCATGCGCTTCCGCGTGGAGGACGAGAGCGGCGAGGTCGTCGCCGAAGCCGACGACCTCGACGCCCTGCGCGAGGAGCTGCGTCCCCGTCTGCGCGCGCGTCTGGCCGAGGCGGCAGCGGGCTACGAGCGCCACGGCCTGCGCGACTGGGGAGCGATCGGCCACCTCCCGCGGACGATCGCGCTGCCAGGCACCGGCCAGGCGGTGCGGGCCTACCCGTCGCTCGTGGACGAGGGCGACACGGCGGGCGTGCGCGTGCTCGACACGCCCGAGAAGCAGCGCGCCGCGATGGCGGCCGGGACGCGGCGGCTGGTCCTGCTGAGCGTCCCCTCGCCAGCGCACGGGGTCCTCAACCGCTTGGGCAGCGCCGCCCGGCTCACGCTGGCCGGCGCCCCGCACGGCAGCGCGGCCGCGCTGCTCGACGACGCGACCGCCGCGGCCATCGACGCGCTCGTGGTCCGCGCCGGCGGCCCGGCCTGGGACGAGGACGCCTTCGCGGCATTGCGCGAGCGCGTCGCCGCAGGCCTGCCCGAAGCGACAGCGCAGGTGGTCGACCAGGTCGTACGCATCCTCGATATCGCGCGTTCGGTGCGGGAGGCGCTGGACGATCTCATCGCCGCCCCGCTCCAGCCCGCACGCGAGGACGTGCGCGAGCAGCTCCGCCGCCTCCTGCCCGGCGGCTTCGTCGCCGCCACCGGCGCGAGCCGCCTGGCCGACCTCGAGCGCTACGTGACCGCCGCGCTGCGCCGCGTGCAGCGCCTGCCCGACACGATGGCCACCGACGCCGACCGCATGACCACCGTGAACGAGCTCGAGCAGGCCCACGCGGCCCTGCTCGCGTCGTGGCCGCGCGGCCGCCCGCTGCCCGATGCCCTGGCCGAGGTCCCCTGGCTCCTCGAGGAGCTGCGCGTCAGCCTCTTCGCCCAGGGCCTGGGCGTGCGCGGCGTCGTCTCCGCGAAGCGCATCCGCCGTGCCCTGACCGAGGCGGGCGGCGCCGGAGGTCCTCCGACCGATCGTCCGTCGACCGCCGCACAGGTCAGAAGGCGGAGATGAACGCTGCGCACCCCGCGAACGCGAGGAAGCCGAGGATCGTGCCGACGATCCCCAGCGTCTCGCCGGCCACGGCCATGCCGCGCGGAGCGCCGACGAGCACCGCCTTGTGCCGCGCCTGGCGCCCGCACACCCAGGCCGTGACGCTGAGCGGCAGCGAGAGCATGAACAAGAGGCCCAACGAGATGACCAGCAGCGTCGCCCCGACGATGCCGACGGTGAGCGCGAGGGTCCCGGGGGTGGAGTTCGCAAGTGGGACCGGTCGGACGGGCGCCGCCACCGGCAGCTCGCGCATGGCGTGCCAGAGGTCACCCACGAAGTGCGCTTGCCAGGCTTCGCTACAGCGCTCCTCGAACTCCTCCACGCTGAGGCGGCCAGCTCCCCAGTGCCCGCGGAGGATCGCCACCGTCCGCTCGCGATCCGCATCCGAGGCTCGGGTGTTCGACGGCCCGAAGTCCGGCGGGACACGCAGGGCGTCGCTCAGCGCGTCTCGCTCGCCGTGCGGGTGAGGCCTTGCTCTCGGGGACACCGCGCAGCTCCTTGGTAGCCAGAGTTCAGACCTGAGAGTACCGCGTCCGTCACGCAGCTTACGACGCCGACGCGACCCGAGCGGTGACGGTCTCAACATCCGATCGCTCGGGCTCCGGTCGGCGAGGCCCCTGTCGACTGCGGGAGGCGACCCCCGCGGCCATGGGCGGCGCTCCCCTGCTCCTCCTCACCGATACCGCTCGCCCGTGCCCACCGCCACGACGACGCCGGCAAGCGACGCTCGTGGTCGCCCCCACGACCACGCACCGCTCCGGCGGTCGCCGATCACCGGGCGACGGAACGTTCCTCGCTCGGCGGACGATCGTCCGCGGCAGTGGCGGCCACCGGCGTCGCACCCGCGGCCCTCACGCCACGACGACGGCCCCGCCCCGCCGCGGATCACCGGCGCCGCGCAGGGCGCCGGTGGCTGGGTCGCGCTCGACGGCCTGGGCGCCGCCGAAGAAGACGTTGGGGGCGCGGAAGCGCACCAGGTCGCGGTCGCCGAGCTCCTCGACGGGGACGCCGGGCTCGGCGTAGACGCTGGCGCCCTCGACGTGGACGCGCGGGGCGCGCACGGCGGTGTCGACGTCGAGGCCGTGATCGAGGACGCCGACGATGACCTGCAGGATGGCCGAGCGGATGCGGTTGGAGCCCGCGGAGCCCAGCACGAGGCGCAGCGCGCCGTCGGGCGCGAGCACCGCGGTGGGGGCCATCATCGAGGGCATCCGCGTGCCCGGCGCGGCACGGTGGAAGCCCAGCGGGCTGAGGTCCTCCTCGCCCATGATGTTGTTGACGTGGATGCCGGTGCCGGGGACGACGATCCCGCACCCCTCGCCGTTGGTGCACGTCACCGAGCAGGCGCGGCCTTCGGCGTCGACCACCGCGATGTGCGTGGTGGAGCCCAGGCGCTCGAGGAAGTGCGGCGTGCGCTGGGCCTGGGCGTGCTCCATCACCTCCACGATCTGCGTGAGGGTCGGCGCCCCCTCGCGGGCCTCCTCCAGGCGCGCCATGGCCAGCGCGAGGAGGGTGCCCCCTGCGGCCGGTGGCGGGTTGGTGTGCACGGCGTGGCCGCGGTAGGTGGCGTGGACGGGCTCGCGCGGCTGCGCCGCGTAGGCGGCCAGGTCGTCGCGGGTGAGGACGGCGCCGCGGGGCCCCAGGCAGTCGACGACCGCGTCGGCCAGGTCGCCGGTGTAGAACGGCGCGGCGCCCTCGGCGCCCAGGCGCTCGATGGTGTCGGCCAGCTCGGGCAGCGCGAGGCGGTCACCGGCGCGCAGCAGCTCACCGCCGGGCGCGAAGGCCGCCTTGCCCTCGGGCGCCGAGCGGTAGATCGGCGCGAGGATGTCGAACAGATAGGCCTGGATCGCGTTGACCTCCACGCCCTCGCGGGCCAGCGCCGAGGCGGGCGCGGCGAGCTGGTCGAGGGGCACGCTGCCCCAGCGTCGCGCGGCGGCCTCGATGCCCGCGGGCGTGCCGTAGGCCCCGGCTGACGCGGCGCCGACGTGGAAGGCCTGCACGGCGTCCTCGAAGGAGACCTCGACGCGACGCAGCTCCCCCGGCGCGGCGCGCTCGCCGCAGCCCGGCGCGGCCACGAAGAAGTCGAGCACCACGGGTTCCTCCCCCGCGCCGGCCACGAGCAGGTACCCACCCGCGCCTGGCCCCGTGAGCAGTGGCTCGGCCACCCACGAGACCAGCATCGCGGCCAGCGCCCCGTCCACCGCGTTACCACCCTCGCGCAGCACCCGCGCCCCGGCCTGGGCCGTGAGGGGATGGCCGGCGGCGACTACGCCGCTAAGCACAGCCATCTGACGAGCCTATCGGCGCAGCTGACGAGGACGCAGGGAGCGTGGCGTGCGCCAGCACGCGAGCGACCGAGGACTGCGACCCGAAGGGCGCCGCGAGCGAAGCGAGCGGTGAGGTGCGCCGAGAGGCCGTCAGCGGTGGGGCATGAATTCGGGGACGTCCAGCTCCGTGACGCCCAGGCCGCCCTCGCGGCGAATGGGGCTGCGGTCCTCGCGCGAGCGATCGCGCTCCCGCTCACGCGGACGCTCCCGCTCGCGCGGACGCTCGGGCTCGCGTGGGCGCATCGGCTGGCGCCGCTCGACGCGTACCTCGCCGCCCGCCGGCTCCTGGACGCGCCGCGGCGCGGCCTCCTCGCGACGCGGCGGGGCGCCGTCGAAGCCCGTGGCCACCACCGTGACCCAAACCTGGTCCTCGAGCTTCTCGTCGACCATCGCGCCGAAGATGATGTTGGCGTCGGGGTGCGCGGCCGCCGCAACGGCCTTGGCCGCCTCGTTGACCTCCCACAGCGACAGGTCCTCCCCCGCGGTGATCGACAGCAGGATCTTGCGCGCGCCCTCCATCGAGGTCTCCAGCAGCGGCGAGGCCACCGCCTTCTCGGCGGCGTCCACGGCGCGGTTGTCGCCCGTGCCCATGCCGATGCCCAGCAGGGCGTTGCCCGCGTCGCGCATGATGGTGCGCACGTCGGCGAAGTCGAGGTTGATCATGCCCGGCAGCGTCACCAGATCGGAGATCCCCTGCACGCCCTGGCGCAGCACGTCGTCGGCCACCCGGAAGGCGTCGACCATCGAGGTGGTCTTGTCCAGGATGGTCAGCAGCCGGTTGTTGGGCACGACGATGAGGGTGTCGACCTCCTCGCCCAGCGTCTCGATACCGCGGTCGGCGGCCTCGCGGCGGCGGCTGCCCTCGAAGCCGAAGGGCCGCGTGATCACGCCCACGGTCAGCGCGCCCAGCTCGCGAGCGATGCGCGCCACCACCGGCGCGGCGCCGGTGCCGGTGCCCCCGCCCGCGCCCGCGGTCACGAAGACCATGTCCGAGCCACGCAGCAGCGCCTTGATGCGGTCGCCGTCCTCCATGGCGGCCGCGCGCCCAAGGTCCGGATCGGAGCCAGAGCCCAGCCCGCGCGTGAGCTCCGCACCGATGTGCAGCGTCACGTCGGCAGTGGACTGCTGCAGCGACTGCAGGTCGGTGTTGACGGCGATGAACTCCACGCCGGCCACCTCGGCCTCGACCATGCGGTTGACGGCGTTGACCCCGCCGCCACCCACGCCGATGACGCGGATGTTGGGGCTGCCCAGGCCCGGCGCACGCTCGGCCGGCTGCGGGGGCTGGCCCGTGCGGGCGTATGGGTCGCGCGCCGGCGCCTGCGCCGGGGCCGCCGGGGTGGCCGGCGCCGGGCGGCGCTCCATCAGGTTCTCGGGGATGTCAGCGGAGAAGGCGTGGCGCAGGCGCTCCTGAGGCGTGGGGGGCGTGACCGCAGGCGGCTGCTCCTCCTGGCTCAAGCCGGGATGCGGCGCGGGCCGCGCGGCGAACTCCTCGCGGGGACGCCGCGCGGGCGGCGTCGCGGCCTCACGACGGCCCTCCGGCGCCGCCTCACGCCGGCTCCCCTGCCCGTCGGTTTTGCCCTCCGGTGCGTCGGCCTCGCTGCGCTGCGCGTCGGCCTTGACATCCCGCGCGTCCTGCTCACCCTCCTGCGCGCTGCGGAACAGGGCGGCCAACGGACCCTCGCGCATACTCGCTCGCTTACCGCCTGCCATGGAGAACCTCCTTCGCGAGGTCGCGATAGGACTGGGCCGCGACGCCCTTGGGATCGTACTTGAGCACCGACATGCCCTTCACCGGCGCCTCGGCGAAGCGCACCGTCTTGCGGATGCGCGACGCGAACACCCGGTCGCCGAAGTTCTCCTCGAGCAGCTCGATCGCCTCCTTGGCGTGAAGCGTGCGCGTATCCACCAGCGTGGGGAGGATGCCTTCGATCTCGATCTCCGGGTTCAGATTCTCGCGGATCATCCCGAGCGTGTTCTGAAGCTGGATGAGCCCGCGCATAGACAGATACTCGCACTGCACGGGGACGATCACCTTGTCAGCCGCCGTGAGCGCGTTGATCGTGAGCAGCCCGAGGCTGGGCGGCGTGTCGATACAGACGAAGTCGTAGTCCTCCATCACCGGAGCCAGGGCCTTCTCCAGCGCGCGCTCGCGGCCGATCATGGTCGACATCGCGATCTCGGCCCCGGCGAGGTCGATCGAGGCGCACGCGACGTCGATCTCACGCGAGCGGACGACCTCGCGGATCGGGGTGCGGTGCACGAGCACGTCGTACATCGAGGTCTCGACGGAGTCGGGGTCGATGCCCTGGGACATCGTCAGGTTGCCCTGGGGGTCGAGGTCGACCGCCAGCACGCGATGGCCCGTCTCGGCGAACGCGCACGCCAGGTTCAGCGTCGTGGTCGTCTTGGCCACGCCGCCCTTCTGGTTGGCGAACACGAGCACCCGTGCCTGCTGACCGGCCACCGCCGCCTCCTCGCTGGGAACCTGAACCGTCACGCCGCCTCTGTTCGCCCGGCGGATCGGAAGTCCTCCTTGGGGGTGGCGAAGGCAAAGGACGTCGCTGCCTGAGCCGGGCCCCCAGACGGTCTTACCATCGTCCCCGGATGTTGCGCCGGCGCCTGCTCGTGGTCACTGGGAAGGGCGGTACGGGCAAGAGCACCGTGGCCGCGGCGCTGGGGCTCGTGGCGGCGCGGCAGGGGCGGCGCACGATCGTCGCCGAGGTCGCGCAGCGCACGGACGTCCCCGGCTCGCTGGGCGCCGTGGCGGGCGAGCCGTTCGCCGAGACGCCGCTGCGCGAGGGACTGTGGCACATCTCCATCGACCCGGCCGATGCCCTGCGCGAGTACCTGCACGACCAGCTCCCCTCCGACACGCTGGCCCGGATGCT
Organism: Solirubrobacteraceae bacterium; assembly: GCA_037721455.1. Taxonomy (GTDB): domain Bacteria; phylum Actinomycetota; class Thermoleophilia; order Solirubrobacterales; family Solirubrobacteraceae; genus Siliceabacter. The sequence continues at coordinate 8,405 of JBBJOB010000008.1, forward strand.
GGGCGGCAGCCGCTCGTTCGCGCTGCTTGCCTCCGCGACGCCCGGCCTGGCCGAGCTGCTGTCGATGGGCAAGGTGTGGGAGCTGGCCCAGGCGCAACGGCGAACGACGGGCGCGCAGCCCTATGACCTGGTGATCCTCGACGCCCCGGCGACCGGCCACGGCCTCGCGACCCTGGCCGCGCCGAGCGCCTTTGCGCGCGCCGCCGCGGTCGGGCCCGTCGCACGGCAGGGGCGGCTCATCGACGACTGGCTGACCGACCCGCGACAAACCGGCGTGCTCGCGGTCACGCGCGCCGAGGCTCTCCCGGTCGCGGAGACCATCGCGCTGGCCGGCGACCTGCGCGCGCAGCTGAGCCTCGAGCTCGAGGCGGTGGTGGTCAACGGGCTCTCGGCGCAGAGGTTCGGACGCGAGGAGGAGGCGCGGCTGCGGACTGCGCTGGCAGCGCGTGAGGCCGGCGACGGCGACGCGGCCCGCGAGAGCGGCGCGACTCGCGAGAGCGGCGACCCCGTCGCCTTCGCCCTCGAGCGCGCGCTCGCCGACCTCGCGGTGGCGCGCGGCGAGCGGCGGCAGGTCGAGCGCCTGCGTCGCGCGGTGAGCCTGACGCCGCTGCGCCTGCCCTTTGCCGTGAAGGAGGAGAGCGGCGAGGCCGACCTGGGGGTGCTCGCGGACGCCCTGTCGCGCACGCTCGCTCGCTCAGAGGAGCAAGCGTGAGCCTCGGCGACGCGCGCACATGGCCCTCTCGGGTGCTGCTAGCGCCTGCTAGCAATCTGCTAGCACTCGCTAGCAGCCCTCGGACGGATGTCGGGGACGTGGCGTGCCCGGCATGAGCCTCGTCGAGCGCCTTGAGGGCAAGCGGATGGTCGTGGTCGCCGGCTCGGGAGGCGTGGGTAAGACGACGACCGCGGCGGCGCTCGCGCTGGCGCTCGCCGCCCAGGGGCGGCGCGTGGCCGTGGTGACCATCGACCCCGCGAAGCGCCTGGCGCAGGCGCTGGGGCTCGAGGAGCTGGGCAACGAGCCGCGGCGGGTGGACCCCGAGCGCCTGGCCGGACACGGGCTGGAGGTCCGCGGCGAGCTTTGGGCGATGATGCTCGACGCCAAGCGCACCTTCGACGACCTGATCGCGCGCCTGGCCCCCGACGAGCGCACGCGCGACGAGGTGCTGACCAACCGCATCTACCAGGAGCTGTCCGGCGCCGTGGCCGGCTCGCAGGAGTTCACCGCGGTGGCCAAGCTCTACGAGCTGCAGCGGGAGGACCGCTTCGACGTGCTCGTCCTGGACACCCCACCCAGCCGCAACGCGCTGGACTTCCTCGACGCGCCCGAGCGCCTGACCTCGTTCTTCGAGGGTCGAGCGCTGCGGGTGCTGCTCGCGCCCACCGGCCTGGCCGCGCGGGTGGCGGCGGCGGGGACGGGTGCGGCGCTGGGCGTGCTGCGCCGGTTGACCGGCGTGGACCTGATGACCGACCTGGGCGGGTTCTTCCGCGCGCTGAGCGGCCTGATCGACGGCTTCCGCGAGCGTGCACGGGCGGTCGGCGCGCTGCTGGCCGACCCGGCCACGGCGTTCCTGGTCGTCAGCACGCCCGAGCGCGAGCCTGTGGCAGAGGCCATCTTCTTCGCGGGCAAGCTGCGCGATGCCGCCCTCCCCTTCGGCGGGCTGATCGTCAACCGCGTGCACAGCCTTCCCGAGCCCGCGCCGCAGCCCGCCGCGGTGGCCGCCGCGCTCACCGGCGAGCTGGGCGAGCGCACCGCCGCCGCCGTGGCCGACAACCTCGCCGCCCACACCGTCCTGGCCGCGCGCGACGCCAGCGCGATCGAGCACCTGTGCACCACGCTGGGCGTGGACGACCCGATCGTTCTCCCCAACCTTGACGCCGAGGTCCACGACATCGCCGCGCTCGCGGCGATCGCGCTGCGGCTCTAGACGGGAGCGGCCTCGGCGGCGATGAGCTCGTCGGCCAGCCCGCGAAGGTCGGGCTCCAGGTGGCCGCACAGGACGTCGCGTAGGAGTGCCCGGAGGTGGTCGGCCAGCTCGGCGCCCAGGACCTCCGCGGCCGCGCCCCGCCCGCCGGCCAGTCCCGCGACGACTCCGCGTTCGAGCTCGGTGGCCTCGGCAACGCGCCCGGCCAGCGCCGCGCGCTCGCCGAGAGGCGCACACAGCGCGGCCAGGCGGCCGGGCAGGCGTCCCGCGGCGGGACCCTCGGGCTCCAGCAGCGCGCGCAGCGCAAGCAGGTGGTCGGTGAGACCCTCGGCGGCGCTGGGGCGCTCGCAGCCCAGCTCGTGGCGGCGCAGGGCCCAGGCCAGCTCACCGGCGTTGGGGGTGCGACGGGCCACCAGGGAGCGAAAGGCGCGCAGCTCGTCCTCGGCGTCGGGGTGCAGCGCCAGGGTGCCCTGCGGGGCGCCGGCCACGCCGAGGGCCAGAGGGGCCCAGGGGCCGCCCGCGTCGCGCCACCAGGCCAGCGGATCCAGCGCGGGGCGTGCCTGGTCGTAGAGGCGCAGGGCCGTCAGCAGCCGGCGCAGGCGCGTGCGCGCCGCGGCCAGGGGCTGCGGACCGCCGGCCTCCTCGCCCACCGCGACCACGGCCAGGACCGTCTCGTGCTCGTCGGGGTCGGTGCCGGGGGCAAGCGCGGGCGGGACGTCGGGTAGCCCGCCGGCCCGCCAGAGGCTCACGCCATCGCCCAGGGCGACCTCGTCGCAGGACAGCGCCAACCCGAGCACACGCACGACGGCCACGGTCTCGACGCGGCCCTCGAAGACGCCGGCGTGCACGCGCTGCCAGGCGGCCTCGAGGTGCTCTTCGACCAGCGCGAAGTCCTCCGCGTCGGCGAAGACGTCCTGCAGGAAGACGCGCAGGGCGGCCGCGGCGCGCTCGCGCGGCTGCACCGGCACGCGCTCCTCCCCCCGGGCACGCAGGTAGTCGCCCACGCCGTCCAGCGCACCGAGCGCGCCGACGGCGGCCGGCCACGAGGGCAGCTCGGCCAGCAGCGCGATGCGCTCGCCGATGAAGCCGCCCGTGAGCGGGCGGTAGCAGTAGAAGGTGCCCACCCCGTCGCGCCGCCCACCGCGTTCGATGACCTCGAAGGGCATCTGAGCGCCCTGGGCGGTGTCGGCGGCCAAGCGCTGCGCGGCCTGGGCGGCGAAGGCGGTCAGTGCCTCGTGCAGGACGCGGTCGCGCATGCAGCGGCGCTTCGCCGCAGCGCGTCCCCGCCCTGCCCGTGCAAGTTAGGGTGCGCCGCCGTGCGAGATTTGTGGAGCACCCAGGCTGGTCGGGCAGTGGTCATCGCGCTGGGCGTGCTCGCACTGGTCACCGCGATCGGCCTCGCCGTGCTGTGGCCGCGCAGCGAGACGCCGGCCGTCCAGGAGTTGGTGGCCGGGGAGGACCTGTCTGCGACGGTCACAGCGGTCATCGAGGGCGACTGCGAGGAGCTCGCCGGCCCCGGCTGTGAACGACTCGCCGTCGAGCTGAACTCGGGCGCGGAGGCAGGGCAGACCAGGTCCATCACGCTGCCCGGCGACGAGGTCCAGCCGGACGTCGAGGCCGGCGACGACCTCCGCGTGCTGGCGATCGACCCGGCCAGCGGCCTGGGGCTGGGGTCGGACGACGCCCCGCTGGGCGGCGAGGGCGTCGAGCGAACCTACATCTTCGTGGATTTCGAGCGTGGCCTGCCGCTGGCCGCGCTGGCCATGCTCTTCGTCGTCCTCGTGGTCGTCTTCGGGCGCCGCCGCGGCGCCCTGGCCCTGTGTGGCCTGGCCGCCTCGCTGGCCCTGGTGCTGCTCTTCGTGGTGCCGGCCATCGTCCAGGGTGGGCCGCCGCTGGGCGTGGCGCTGGTGGGCGCGTTGGCGGTGATGCTCATCACGATCTCGCTGACCCACGGGCTGGGCGCCAAGAGCGCCGCGGCGATGATGGGCACGACGTGCGCCCTGCTGCTCACGGCGCTGCTGGCCACGCTGTTCATCGAGCTGGCCGCCATCACCGGGCTGGTCAGCGAGCAGGCGACGCTGTTGCGCGGGGCCAGCGAGGGGGCGCTGTCGCTCCCGGGCCTGGTCCTGGCGGGTGTGGTCATCGGCGCGTTGGGCGTGCTCGACGACGTGACGATCTCCCAGGCCTCGACGGTCATGGCCCTGCGCCGCGCCGACCCGGCGCAGGGCGCGCGCCAGCTCTACAACGCGGCGCTCGACGTGGGCCGCGACCACGTCGGCGCGACGGTCAACACGCTCGTCCTGGCCTACGTGGGCGCCGCGCTGCCCGTGCTGCTTCTCTTCTCCACCCAGGACATCGGCCTGGGCACGGCGGTGCAGCGCGAGGCCGTGGCCGAGGAGATCGTGGCCACGCTGGTGGGCTCGATCGGCCTGATCGCGGCGATGCCGCTCACCACCGCCCTGGCGGCGGCGCTGGCCGTGCGCCTGCCCGTGGCCGTGTTGGGCCACGAACACGCGCACGCGCACTAGTGGTCGCCCCCGCTAGTGGTCGTCCACTAGACGCCCGCGGGCCCGATGATCCCGGCGGCCAGCACGCCCGCGCCGCACAGGCCCACCGTGAGGATCTTGAGCCGCCGCGGCGTCAGCCACCCGGCCAGCCTTACGCCCAGCCAGGCCCGCAGCCCGGAAGCTCCCGCGCCGGCGGCCATCGCGCCGGCCATGCAGTTCACGCACATGCCAGGAAGGTACAGAACCTCGGCCGCGCGAACCACGCACGGTGGACCACGAGCCCGCACCCGGCCGCGCGGTCTCCCTGCGCGACACCGCCACCGGCCGCGCGCTGGCCGGCGCCGTCGCCGTGCTGGCGCTGGCCACGCTGGCCGGCCTCGTCGCCCTGTGGCCCACCGACCGCGTGCAGGCCCCGCCCGAGGCCCAGCGCGCCGACACCCTCGCCGCCGAGGTGGTCGCCCTCCAGGCCGCGCCGTGCAGCGCGCCACGGGCGGAGGGCTGCCGGTGGGTAACCGCCCGTCTGGGGGCCACCGGTGAGGAGGTGCGCCTGTTCACCGGCGAGGCGGTCGCCGAGCCCGACCCGGCCCTGGGCGACGGGGTGCGTCTGGTGCGCAACGAGCTGCCGCCCGGCGTCCCGGCGCAGGCCGGCGACGCCTACACGCTCGTGGACTTCGAGCGCCGCGCCCCGCTGCTCCTACTGGCTGCCGGCTTCGCGGTGCTGGTCATCGCGCTGGGCCGCGTGCGCGGCGCCCGTGCGCTGTGCGGCCTGGCCGCCAGCATCGTCGTCGTCTTCGCCTTCGTGGTCCCCGCCATCCTGGCCGGCCAGCCGCCGCTGGCCGTCGCCGTCGTCGGCGCGCTGGCGGTGATGCTCGTGACCATTCCACTGGCCCACGGCCTCGGCGCCAAGAGCCTGGCCGCGATCGCGGGGACGGTGGCCAGCCTTGCCCTGATCGTCACCCTCGCCGTGGTCTTCACGGAGGCGGCGCACCTCACCGGCCTGGCCGGCGACGCCTCACAGCTCCTGCTCGCCGGCCGCCAGGACCTCTCCCTCCAGGGCCTCATCCTGGCCGGCATGGTCATCGGTGCACTGGGAGTGCTCGACGACGTCACGGTCTCCCAGGCCAGCACCGTCATGGCCCTGCGCCGCGCCGATCCCACCCTCCCCTTCAAGCAGCTCTACCGCGCCGCGCTGGGAGTCGGCCAGGACCACGCCGCCGCCACCGTCAACACCCTCGTCCTGGCCTACGTCGGCGCCTCGCTGCCCGCCCTGCTCGTCTTCGGCCTCGGCGGCGTCGAGCCGGGCCAGGCCCTCAATACCGAGTCGGTCGCCGAGCCCCTGGTCGCGATGCTCGTAGGCTCCGCCGGCCTGCTGGCCGCTGTACCCATCACCACTGCCGTGGCCGGCCTGCTGGCCGTGCGCCTGCCCGCCCGGGCGCTGCCCGAGACGGCGCACGTCCACTGAACCGCCGTGGCATGTGTAGGATCTGCACATGTTCTCCGAGCGACTGCAGATCCTGGTCACGAGGGAGCAGCGCCGGCATCTGGAGGAGCAAGCCGGCCGCCTCGGCGTGTCCGTCGGCAAGGTCGTCCGCGATGCGATCGACGAGACGCTCGGGGCAGCGACGCCGGCAGCCCGGCTGCGGGCCGCCGAGGAGATCGTGGCCATGGAGGCCGTGTTCGTCGCGCCCGAGGAGCTCGAGCGCATCCTCGAGGAGGAGCGGGAGCGCCCCTTCTCCGCGCTCCTCGACGAGCGGTCGGCGCCCTGAGCTTCTTCCTGGACACCAACGTGTTCGTCTACGCGGCGACGGACACTCCCTTTCGCGACGCGTGCGCGCGCCTCATGCTGGCCCTGGGGCGGGGCCAGGTGAACGGGCGCACGTCGTCCGCGGTGCTCGAGGAGGTCTGGCACCTGGAGCTCTCCGGCCGCGTACGTGGCCTCGAGGGACTCGCTGCGCGGACCCACGCGCTGATGCGGCCGGTGCTTCTCGTCACGGACGAGGTGATCGAGCGGGCGTTCGCGATCCATGCTCCACGGCTCGGAGCCAACGACCGCTTCCACGCCGCGACCTGCTCGGTCAACGCCATCACGAAGATCGTAACGGCGGACACGGACTTCGACGGGCTCGAGGGGCTGGACCGCGTGGACCCGCTCGACGCAGTCGGCGTCGACCGGCTCCTCGCCGAGTGAGGACGCGCCGGTCCTAGAGACGCGCTCGAGCCTCAGCGCGGCCCGGGCACCGCCAGGTCCAGCCACACCATCCGGTGGTCGGAGCTGGGGAACGGGAACGTGCCGACCAGGCGGAACAGGGGGTCGGTGGTCAGCGGCCAGAAGACGCCGGCGTCGGTGATGCGCAGGTTACGCCGCGGCAGCACGTAGTCGACGCGAAGGTTACCCGGCGGCTCGGCGAAGTCGGCGGTGTCGAAGGCCGGGTCGCCGCGGTGCTGCGCGTTGACGCCGCCCTGGAGCCGGGCCTGCTCGACGCCGCCGGCGCTGTCGGGCGTGACCCGGTCGTTGACCAGCGGCTCGTCGAGGAGCTGGCGGATGGCCTCCGGACGACTGTCGCCGTCGAAGGGGTCGGCGTTCTGGTCCCCGGCGATCACGAACCGCGCGCCGGGGCGCAGGCCGCCGCGCCGTCCCTGGTCATCGTAGATGTAGCTCCCCTCGGGGCGGCCCGGCCCGATGTAGTCGGCCCAGAAGCGGATCTCGTCGCTGTTGCGCCGCCCGTTGCGATCCTCGGGCCCGTCGAACACCGGCGGGGTGGGATGGCTGACCAGGAAGTGCACCGGCCGCGCGCCGATCCGGATCGGCACGTCCCAGTGGCTCTTGGACGACAGCGGCAGGACCTCGAGCTCCTCGTCGGAGTAGAAGTCGCGCGGCGCGGGCGTGTCGGGGTCGTCGGGAAGCAGCGCGCCGGGCATGTCCTGCCAGCGGAAGTCGCGGAACGTGCGCACCTCGTCGCGCTCGATCGGGTGGCGAGAGAGCACGAGCATCCCGAACTGGCCGGGGAAGAACCCGAAGCCCAGCGCGTCGTCGGGGCCGCCCACCCGGCCGTCGTCGTTGAGGTCGAAGCCCGACGGCACGCCGGTGTTCGACGGGGCGACGAAGGAGTAGCGGTACTCGATCGCGTCCGCCCCGTTCTGGCCCACCGACAGGTAGTTGTCCTGGAACAGCTCCGCCGCGCGCTGGCGCGCGTCGTAGTCGAACTCGTTGATCAGCAGGACGTCGGGCCGCGTGCGCTGGATGATCTCCGCGACCGCCTGGGCCTGCGCGTCGTCGCGGTCGGAGAGGTCGCGCACCAACTGACCCTCGCTCGAGCGGTTGAGCGATGCGTTGAACGTGGCGAAGCGCACCTCGTCGCGCGGCTGGGCGACGGCGCCCGCGGGCACGAGGCCCGCCCCGCCGGCCGCCAGCAGGGCGGCTAGCAGGAGCGTGCGGGCGGCGGTCATCAGAGGCCTGCCACGCAGGCCGCGTGCGCGTCGGCCGCCCGCTTGGCCGCGTGCTTGCCGCCCACGGCGTCGCGGCCCAGGACCTCGTCCAGCCGCGCCGGGAAGTTGGTGAACATGCCGTCGATCCCGAGGTCGATCAGCGCACGCATCTCCGCGCTCTCGTTGACGGTGTAGGGGTGGATGTCCAGGCAGCGCGCGTGGGCCGCCTCCACCAGCGCGGCGTCGACGTCGGCCTTGGAGGGCCCGATGCCCACGACGGAGTCCGCCAGGGTGTCCAGGCGCGCCTGGATGGTCTCGCGGGTCTCCGAACCGAAGAAGAGCTGGATCAGCGGCAGCTCCGGCTCCAGGGCCTGCAGGCGCTCCAGGCTGAGCGGGCTGAAGGACTGCACCAGCACCTGCCAGCGGTCGGCGGCCGGGCGCAGCAGGTTGTACTCGTCCAGCAGCGCCACCAGACGCTCCTCCATAGCGTCGGCGTCGTCGGGGTTCTTGGTCTCGATGTAGTAGTTCGTGCGCTTGCGGTAGCGGGCCAGAACCTCGTCGAGCGTGGGGATCTCCAGGCCCACGTACTCCTCCCGCGCAAACTCCGGGTAGCGCTCGTTGAACCACGTGCCCACGTCGCAGGTCTTGAGCTGCTCGAGCGTCTTGTCGGACACCAGGCCGGTGCAGTTCTCCGCCGGCCCGCGCGCGGTCCGATCCAGCGTGGCATCGTGGATCACGACCAGCGTGCCGTCGCTGGCCTGCTGGAGGTCCTGCTCGATGTAGTCGGCGCCCTGCTTCAGCGCGAGGTCGTACGCCGGGAAGGTGTGCTCGGGCGCCAGGCCCGACGCCCCCCGGTGGCCGATGTTCAGCACCTGGTCGTCCGCGGGCGCCGGCTTGGCAGACGCCACGGCGGGAAGGGAGAGGAGTGCCGCGGCGATGGCGGCACCGGCGTAGAGCGATCTCATGGGGGGTTCCTGTCTCTTTCTGTTGACTTAGAGCTGCTCGCGCGTCCAGGTGAAGAGCTGGTCGCCGCGGGGGTCTACGCGCAGGCGCAGCCACTCGTCGGCGGTCTCGCCCTCGACCACGATCCGCGTCACGTTGAGCGCGTCGGGCAGCGGACGGTCGACCTTGTACTCGTGGGTGTCGCCCTGAAGCAGGAGCACCGGCCCGTCGAACTGTCGAGCGCGGTCCTCGATGCGCTCGATGATCTCCTCGAAGCCCTCGGGCGAGCCGGCGAAGGTGTCGGCCTGCATGCCGATCACCACGCCTTCGGCGCCCTCCCGCTCCGCGGTGGCGAAGGTGCGATCCAGCCACGCGAGGTCAGCGGCCAGGCGGCTCTCGTACTCCTCCAGGCGCAGCTCGCGCTGCTCCTGCGTCTCCGCGGCGCCGAACCAGGGAGCGAGATCGTTCTTGCTGCCCACCACGTGCACCGCGGAGAACACCACCTGGGACTGCATCCACAGCTGGTTCTCCACGAACGCCTCGAAGCCCGGCTCGTCGGCCTGGGTGAGCACCTGCTTAGAGCGCCCGCCCAGCGTGCGACCCGGCTGGGGGTAGAAGATGTCGCGCACCGCGTCCAGGCGCTCAGTGGGCAGGAAGCCGCCGGCGGCGGGGCGGTGACAGTCCGTCCAGTCGTTGTCGCCGGGCGTCAGGACGAAGGGATCCTTGAACGTGTCGTAGAGGTCGCGGGAGAGCTCCAGGCGCTCGTCGGTACAGGGGCTGCTGCCGTTCTTGACGTCGCCCAGATGGAGCACCAGGCGGACCTTGGGATCGTCGTTGACGTCCTCGACCAGCGCGGGGAACCGCTCGATCTGCTCAGCCCCGTAGGGGGTGTCGCCGATCACCGCCATGGTCAGGGGGTTCTTGGAGCCGCCGTTCACGGGCTCGCCGTTTCCGGCCAAAGCTCCGGCCGGCACGACGGCCAGG
>JBBJOB010000158.1:0-5151 GCA_037721455.1 Solirubrobacteraceae bacterium
GATCGTCGCGCGGCCGCCTTGCCGGCGCTCGCGGGCGGCGGCGATGATCGCCCGCACCTCGGCCCGGCCGGCCTCCACAGCGCTGAGCTCCTCGAAGGCCGCGTCGGCGGTCGTCGCGACCAGGCGCGCCAGCGTGGTCTTGCCACTGCCCGGCGGGCCGTAGAGGACCATCGAGTGCGGTCGGCCCTCCTCGATGGCGCGGCGCAGCGCGCTGGGACGCTCGGGCGTCCCCAAGAGGTGCTCCTGGCCGACGACCTCGTCCAGCGTGGCGGGGCGCATCCGCGCGGCCAGCGGTGCCGAAGCCCCGATGCGCTGCGGTGGTGGTGTTGGCGCGTCGAACAGGCGGTCCACCCCGCCCACGGTACCTTCCCCGGATGGGAGATCCCATGGAGCAGGACGCCGTCGAGCTCCTCCAGCGCCTCATCCGCTTCGACACCGTCAACCCACCCGGCGCAGAGCGGGCTGCGCAGGAGCTGCTCGCCGGGCTGCTGCGCGACGCCGGCTTCGAGGTCACGCTGGTCGGGCGCACTGAGGAGCGCCCCAACCTCGTTGCGCGCCTAGGTGGCGATTCCCCTGCCACGGGCCCCACCCTCTGCCTGCTCTCCCACGTCGACACGGTCCTGGCCGATCCCGCCGCGTGGTCACGCGACCCGTGGTCGGGCGACCTGCACGAGGGCTTCGTCTGGGGCCGCGGGGCGCTGGACATGAAGTCCCAGACCGCGGCCGAGGTCGCCGCCGCGCTGAGCCTGGCGCGCGAGGGCTGGCGCCCCGAGCGCGGCGAACTGCTGGTGGTCGTGGTCGTCGACGAGGAGACCGGCGGCGGCGAGGGCGCGAAGTGGCTGTGCGAGCACCACCCCGACCTGGTGCGCTGCGACCTGCTGCTCAACGAGGGCGCGGGCACCGTCATCCCCTACGACGGGGGCCGCGTGTACGGCGTGTGCGTGGCCGAGAAGGGCGTCTTCCGCTTCCGCCTGACCACCGACGGCGTCGCCGGCCATGCCTCGATCCCCAGGATCGGCGACAACGCGCTGCTGCGCATGGCCCCGCTGCTGCAGCGCATGGCCGACGCCCAGCCCGGCTTCGACCTCACCGAGGGGCCGCGAGCGATGCTGCACGGCCTCGGTCTGCCGGTCGATGATGGCGGAACGCGGGCTCTGAGCGCGCTGCGCGAGCACGACCCGATTCTGGCCATGCTCGTCGAGCCGATGCTCGGCGTCACCCTGGCGCCCACGCGCATCACCGCGTCGGAGAAGATCAACGTCATCCCGTCGCGCGCCGAGGTCGAGGTCGACTGCCGCGTGCCGCCGGGCATGGAGGCCGACCGCGTCCGCGAGCGCGTCGCCGAGGTGCTCGGCGACGAGGGCTACGGCCTCGAGTTCTTTGAGCAGGTGGTGGGCAACGCGTCGCCGGTGGAGTCGGTCCTCATGGACGCCATCCGCGACTGGGTGGGCGAGCAGGACCCGGACGCCACGATCGTGCCTACCATCCTCCCGGGCTTCACCGACTCGCGCACCTTCCGCGCCGCCTTTCCCGACTGCGTGGCCTACGGCTTCATGCCCCACCGCCACATGACCCTCTACGAGGCCGCCCCGCTCATCCACGGCGCCGACGAGCGCATCGATGCGCGCGACGTGGGCTTCGCGGCGGGCTTCTTCCGCGACCTGACCAGGAGGCTCCTCTCATGACCGCAGCGACCCCTGAAGGCAAGCTCCGCCTCGGCGGCATGGCCCTGCGCAACGGCCTGCTCGTGCACGGCCCCACGCGCTGGGCCGTGGCCTGCCGGCGCGGCGACGGCAGCATCGGTGTCGCCTCCGGGCGCAAGCCCAAGGTGCCCGGCGTCGACAAGGTGCCCGGGCTGCGTGGTGTCGCCCGCCTGGGTGAGGCCATGGCCGTGATCCCGCTGGCCAAGCGCGGGCTGCCCGAGGCGCGCCTGCCCTTCGCCGACGCCCGGGTGCTGGGCACCATGGCTGCTGCCAGCCTGGCTGTCCGCGCGCTGCGCGCCGGCGGGCGCGGCGGACGGATGGGCACGGAGATCGGCGCCAGCGTGCTCACCCTGGCGCCGAGCCTGATCGCCCTGCGAGGCGGCGATCTGGCCGCCTACCACGGGGTCGAGCACAAGGCCATCGCGGCCTACGAGCGCGACGATGCCGACGCCGCGGACGCGGCCAAGGAGCACGACCGCTGCGGCTCCCACCTGATGGCCCCCCTGCTGACACTCAACGTCGTCGGCGCCGCGCTGCTCAGCCGGGTCGTGGAGAAGCCGGGTCCGGCGTCGCAGGCGCTGCTGGCCCTGGGCTCCATGGGGGCGGCTGTGGAGGTCTTCGCCTGGGCCGAGCGCAACCCCGACAGCAAGGCGACCCACGCGCTGCGGGTGCCCGGCCACGAGCTCCAGCGGGTCGTCGGCACCCGCGAGCCCACCGAGACCCAACTCGAGGTCGGCCGCGCCGCCCTTGCCGAGATCCTGCGTGTCGAGGGCGAGCCGGCCTGATCCTGAGCCCCCGTGAGCGCCTGGACCCGGCGGTCTTTCGCCTGCCCGTCGAGCGCCTGCGCGACGGCTACTACTCCGACGCCTACTTCGTCTTCACCAAGGAGCTCCTGGAGGCCGATGGGCACCGCCCGCGGGTGCTCATGCAGGTCTTCCAGAAGGAGGTCGCCGCGTTGGGCGGGATCGACGAGGCGATCGCGATCCTCAAGCTCTGCGCGGGGGGGCGGGGACCGGGTGGCGCCTGGACACCAGGGTGGGAGCAGCTCGAGGTCCACTCCCTGCACGAGGGCGACGAGATCGCCCCGCGTGAGCCGGTCATGACCATCGAGGGCGACTACGCGCTGTTCGCCCACCTGGAGACGGTGTACCTGGGCACGCTCGCGCGGCGCACCCTGGTCATGCGCAACGTGCGCGAGGTCGTCGAGGCCGCCGCGGGCAAGCAGATCCTCTACTTCCCCGCGCGCCACGACCACTGGCTCGTGCAGACCGGCGACGGCTGGGCCGCCCACGTGGCCGGCGCCATCGGGGTCTCGACCGATGCCCAGGCCTCCTGGTGGGGCGGCGTGGGCGTGGGCACCGTGCCCCACGGGCTCATCGCCGCCTACGGGGGCGACACCGTGCGCGCGGCGAGCGCGTTCGCCGACCGCTTCGCCGACCGCATGAACGTCACCGTGCTGGTCGACTTCGACAACGATTCGGTGGGCACCTCGCTCGCCGTCGCCCACGCGCTGGGCGACCGCCTGTGGGGCGTGCGCCTGGACACCAGTGAGACGCTCGTCGACCGCGCCCTGCTGGATGAGATGGGCGACCTGCGCCCTACGGGGGTCAACCTGCGCCTGGTCGAGAAGGTGCGCGACGCGCTGGACTCTGCGGGCCACGAGCGCGTGAAGGTGGTGGCCAGCGGAGGCTTCGACGCCGCGCGCATCCGCGAGTTCGAGGCTGCGCAGGCGCCCGTCGACGTCTATGGGGTCGGCTCGTCGCTCATCCGGGGGCGCAACGACTTCACCGCCGACGTGGTCATGGTCGACGGTCGGCCGTGCGCCAAGGTCGGCCGTCGCCATGTGCCCAACCCGCGCCTCGAGCGGGTCGAGTAGTCCCGTCCGCGCCATCCGCCGGTCAAGCTGCGGTGCGCTCATGCCGATGCGAGTCTCGTGCTCGACTGGCTCAAGGAATTCGCCATGGAGTGGAGCTACGTCTTCACGATGATCTTCATGACGATGCTGCTGGTCTTCTTCTGGCGCGCGCTGAAGGTCATGCCCAAGACCAAGCCCCAGCAGATCAAGCCCGAGTCCAAGGTCGCGGTGAGCTGGGACGACGTCGCCGGCGTCGACGACGCCAAGGACGAGCTGCGCGAGGTCGTCGAGTTCCTGCGCCAGCCCGCCCGGTACAAGCGCCTCGGCGCGCGGGTGCCCAAGGGCGTGCTGCTCCACGGCCCGCCGGGCACGGGCAAGACCATGCTGGCCAAGGCGGTCGCGCACGAGTCGGGCGCGCACTTCTTCAGCCAGTCGGCCAGCTCGTTCGTGGAGATGTTCGCGGGCCTGGGCGCCGCGCGCATCCGCCGGCTGTTCCGCGAGGCCCGCGACCACAGCCCGGCCATCCTCTTCATCGACGAGCTCGACGCCGTGGGCGGGCGGCGCGGGAGCGACATCAACGCCGAGCGCGAGCAGACTCTCAACCAGCTCCTGGTCGAGATGGATGGCTTCCCCACCACCGGGGAGCTGGTGGTCATGGCCGCCTCCAACCTGCTGGAGAAGCTCGACCCGGCGCTCCTGCGCCCCGGACGCTTCGACCGCCAGGTGTTCGTCTCCCCTCCGGACGTCGACGGGCGCCGGCGCGTCCTCGAGGTGCACACGCGCGACAAGCCGCTGTCGGACGTCGACCTGGGCCTGCTGGCCTCCCAGACCAGTGGGCTGACCGGCGCCGACCTGGCCAACCTGTGCAACGAGGCGGCCATCGCCTGCGCGCGGCGCCACGGCTCCGCGCTGGTGCAGGCCGACTTCGACGGCGCCTTCGAGCGTGTGGTGGCCGGCGTGCGCTCCCGGCGCGTGCTCAACACCCACGAGAAGCGGGTCGTGGCCTTCCACGAGGCCGGCCACGCGCTGTGCGGCGAGCTGCTGCCCAGCGTGGACCGCGTGCACAAGATCTCCATCGTCCCGCGCGGCAAGGCCCTGGGCTACACGCTCAACCTGCCCGACGAGGACCGTTACCTCAAGACCCGCGAGGAGCTCATCGACTACATGACCGTCCTGCTGGGCGGCCGCGTGGCCGAGTACGAGGTCTTCGGCGCGGTGACCACCGGCGCGTCGGACGACCTGCGTCGCGTGGCCGAGGTCGCGCGCTCGATGGTCAACGACTACGCGATGGGCGCCGCGCCCGACGGCGCCCAGCGCGCCCTGGTCGACCCGGCGACCCTGAGCGAGGTCTCGCGGCGCATCAGCGACGAGGAGCAGCAGGCCCTGGTCTTCGAGGCCCAGCGCGCCGCCCAGGCGCTCGTGGCCGCCCACCGCCCGGTGCTCGACGACCTCGCCGCCCACCTCCTCGAGCACGAGTCGGTGGAGCGCGTCCAGCTCGACGTGATCATGGCCGGGGTCCCCCGCGCCCAGCGCCGCCTCGGCGTCGGACTGCGCGTGGCCGCGGCGTCGGGACCCGACGGCGGCACTTCATAG
>JBBJOB010000159.1:0-5150 GCA_037721455.1 Solirubrobacteraceae bacterium
GACGCCCCGCCTCCGTCCCCGGTGGTCGAGGACGCCCCGCCGGAGCCCGCCGACGACGAGCCCCACACCGATGACTTCGTCTTCGGTGACGAGGAGGACGACTTCTTCGCCGACGAGCTCGAGGAGCCGCTCGCCGGCGAGCGCCTCCCGGAGCCGCCCACTACATCCGTCTCGCCCGAGCCGCCGGCGGCGCCGCCCCCCCCCGCGCCCCCCACCCGGTTTACTTCGTCTGCGGTGAGGTGGAGGACGACTACTGCCCCCACGCGCCGGAGGCGCCGCGCGCGGGCGAGCGCCTCCCGGAGCCTCCAACTACATCCGTCTCGCCCGAGCCTCCGGCCGCGCCGCCCGCCCCGGAGCCCCGGCCCGCGCCTGAGCCCCCGCCCGCCCCGGAGCCCCCGCTCGACCAGCCCACCCAGCAGTACGCCTTGGAGGACGTCGAGGACGCCACCCGCCCGTCCGCTCCCTCGCCCTCCGCGCCCGACGTCGACGCCGAGGACGAGCCCGAGGGCGAGGAGCTGCTCGAGGAGACCCCCGAGTTCCTCGAGGAGACGCCGGACCACGACCGGCTCTGGTTCGAGCAGAAGCCGCCGCGCGACTTCGACTTCTGAGCCCCCGTGAGCCCCGCGCCGCGCCGGCTGACCTGGCTCGACGTCTTCACCGGGACGCCGATGGCCGGCAACGGCCTCGCGGTCGTCCACGACGCCGACGGTTTGGAGGAGGCGTCCATGCAGGCCTTCGCGCGCGAGACGCGACTGTCGGAGACCACGTTCGTGCAGTCCGCGCCCGACGCAGCGACTGATTACATCAACCGCATCTGGACCCTCGCCGGCGAGATGCGTTTCGCCGGGCACCCCTCGCTGGGAACAGCCGTGGCGGTGGCCGCCGCCGCGGGCGGGGGCGAGCCGGCGCGCTTCGTACAGAAGACCCGCGCGGGCCGCCAGCCCGTCGACGTCGAGCCTGCCGGCAGCGGGGACCGCCTGTGGCGCGCGTCGATGCTCCAGGAGCCCGCGGACTTCGGGGAGCGCGTCGAGGCGTCGCCGCTGCTGGCCGCCGTCGGCCTGCCGCCCGAGGTCGCGCATCCCGCCCTTCCCTTCCAGATCGTCTCCACCGGCACGCCGCACGTCATGGCACCGCTGCGCACGCTCGACGCACTGGCGGCGATCCGCCCCGACTCGGTCGCCCTGCGCGCCGTGCTCCCACCCCGGACCGTGCTCTACCTCTGCGCCGTCGATCCCGATCCCGACGCCGGCACGGCCCGCGCCCGCGGCGTCCTGC
The DNA here is from genome assembly GCA_037721455.1 of Solirubrobacteraceae bacterium. GTDB lineage: Bacteria > Actinomycetota > Thermoleophilia > Solirubrobacterales > Solirubrobacteraceae > Siliceabacter. The sequence continues at coordinate 1,276 of JBBJOB010000159.1, forward strand.
TCGACCACGAGGGCGCCGCCTTCGAGGACCCTGCGACGGGCTCCGCGGCGGGTCCGCTGCTCGCCCACCTCCACGCCTGCACGGGCCTCGAGCACCTCGTCATCTCCCAGGGCGTCGAGATGGGTCGCCCGTCCATCCTGCGCTGCGCGCTGGACGGCGACCGCGTGCGCGTGGGCGGCGACGTGGTCGTCCTGGCGCGGGGCACGGTGTGGCTCTAGTGGCGCGCTACGGCTCGTCCGGGACGTCGGCCTCGGTGATGTAGCCACGGTCGCGCGCGGCCTGGGCCACGCGCTCGATGGCCATCTCGTAGGAGGCCACCCGCAGCGATTCACCCTCCTGCTGCGCGCGGCTGTGCACCGCGCGGAAGGCCTTACGCATCCGGGTGCCCAAGCGGTCGTTGACCTCGCGCTCGTCCCACGCGAGGTGCTGCAGGTTCTGTACCCACTCGAAGTAGGAGACGATCACTCCGCCGGCGTTGGCCAGCACATCGGGGACGACGAGCACGCCCTTGTCGGCCAGGATCTCGTCGGCCCTGGGCGTGGTCGGGCTGTTGGCGCCCTCGATGATCATGCGCGCCTTGACCGTGTCGGCGTTGGCGGCGTGGATCATGCCGCCCAGCGCGGCGGGGATGAGGACGTCGCACCTCAACCCCAACAACTCGGCGGGCGTGATGACTTCCGCGCCGGGGAAGTCGGGCAGCCGGCCGCCGGCGCGCACGTGCGCGGCGAGCGCCTCGGCGTCCAGGCCCGCCTCGCTGTGGATGGCGCCGAAGGCGTCGGAGGCGCCGACGACCTTCGCGCCGAGCTGCGCCATGATCCGCCCGGCCCAGCCACCCACGTTGCCGAAACCCTGGATGACCACGGTCGCACCGTCAGGCCGCAGATCCAGCAGGGGGGCGGCCTCGCGGAAGCAGAGCACGACACCGCGCCCCGTCGCCGCCTCGCGGCCCTGGGATCCGCCCAGCGAGATCGGCTTGCCGGTGACGATGGCCGGCGTGTGCCCGTAGAGCTTGCCGTACTCGTCCATCATCCAGGCCATCACCTGGGCGTTGGTGTTGACGTCGGGCGCGGGGATGTCGCGCTGGGGCCCGATGACCTTGGCGATCTTGTCGATGAACGAGCGGGTGATCTTCTGCAGCTCGTCGCCGACCAGCTCGGAGGGGTCGCAGTCGATCCCGCCCTTGGCGCCCCCGAAGGGCACGTCGACCAGCGCGGTCTTCCAGGTCATGAGCGAGGCCAGGGCGCGCACCTCGTCGAGGTCGACCTCGGGGTGGTAGCGCACGCCGCCCTTGTAGGGCCCGCGCGCGCCGTTGTGCTGGACGCGGAAGCCCTGGTAGCAGTGGATCCGCCCGTCGGCCTGGCGCAGGGGCACCTGCACCGCCACTTCGCGGTAGGACGAGCGCAGCACCACGCGCGCGTCGTCCGCCACTCCGATCCTGTCGGCGGCGATGTCGAACCAGTGGTCGACGATCTCCCGGTTGGAGACCTCCGCCCGTGCCGAACCGCCCTTCGCCTGGGTCTGGATCGCCATGTCCGCGAGCCTACCCCGTGGTCGCCCGTCCCGACCAACGCACCAGGTCAGTCGGGGCGAGGCGGCGCGTCGGGGGGCGGCTCCCCCTCACGGCCCGCCTCGACCATCACGTCCGTGAGGTTCAGCCCCCGAGCGTGGGCCTCGCGCTCCCACCTCTCCCACGGGAGCTCGACCGCATCCCGCTCGTCGCCGTACTCGCCCAGCGGCTTGTAGGCGAACATCCGCGGGTCCTTCTTGAACAGGACGGCCAGCCGCCAGCAGGCGTGACAGAGCCCGTCACGCCACTCGGGCCGGCGGCAGCCCCGCCTGGCACACAGAGGACCGGTTTCCACGATCGGCACCGTCTCCCTATGGTAGAACCGCCGACATCGCAGCACACTGCACCCTATGAACGCTTGGAAGACGGCCCTGCGGTGAGCAGCATCTCGCTGGCCGTCGGCGTGGGCCTTCTCTGTTCGCTGCTGTCCGCGCTGGGAACGAATCTCGCCTTCCTGTTCAAGCACAGGGGGGCGGTCGCGGCTCCCGACATCGACATGCGCCATCCGCTGCGCAGCACGATCGATCTCTTTCGCTCCAAGTGGTGGAGCGTCGGCTGGGGCGTGGCGGTGGTGGCTTTCGCGCTGCACGTGGCCGCACTCGCCCTTGCCCCGATCTCGGTCGGCCAGGCGGTGCTCGCGGGGGGCCTCGTCTTCCTGGCGGTGCTGGCCGAGCGCTTCTTCGGATTCAAGCTGGGCCGTCGCCAGTGGATCGGGATCGGCGTGGTGGCGGCCTCGCTCGCCTTGCTGACGCTGACCGGCAGCGGCGGAGGAGAGCAGTCCGGCTACTCCCTCGCGGGGATGATCATCTTCGAGGCCATCGCTGTCGGCATCGGCCTGCTCATGGTCCTCTCCCACCTGGTCGAGCGCATCCCGGCCCAGCGCGGCGTGCTGCTCGGCATCGCCGCCGGGCTCGGGTTCGGGATCGCAGACGTGGCGATAAAGGCGCTCTCGGGGGACCTCGACAGTGGGCTCGTCGGCCTCCTCAGCCCCTGGAGCGTGATCATCGTCACGGCGGCGATCTTCTCGTTCTTCGCATCCGCGCGCAGCCTCCAGATCGGCGACGGCGTCGCGGTGATCGCCGTCACCTCGGTCGCCGCGAACCTGACCGCGATCATCGCCGGGCTGGCGGTCTTCGGGGACGAGCTGGGCGACGACGCGCTCGAGATAGGCGTGCGCATCGCCGCGTTCGTCCTGATCCTCGTGGGGGCAGCGCTGATCCCGGCGCCCGTTCGCGCCGGTGCGGCGCTAGGGCGGTCATGAGCGCACGACCCAAGCGCGATCTTCGAGCCTGACCGTGCTCTACGGCTCCCGGGCGGAGAGGTCGGGCTCCAGGTAGATGTACTTCGCGATCGGTACGGCTGAGCGCACCCGGGCCTCGCAGGCATTGATCGCGCCCGCCAACTCCCCCATCGTGAGCGACGTCTCGAACTCCAGCTTGGCCGCCACCAGGAGCTCTTCCGGGCCCAGGTGCTGGGTGAGCACGTGCATCACCCGGCGAACGCCCGGGGTCTGCCCGAGCTCGGCCTCGATCCGCTCGATCGTCTCCTGGGTGGCCGCCTCACCGATCAGCAAACTCTTCATCTCGATCGCGAGGACGATCGCGATCGTCACGAGGAGGGCGCCGATCGCGAGCGTGCCCAGCCCGTCGAAGAGCGGGTTGCCGGTGATGATCGCCAGGGCCACGCCGGCCGTCGCGAAGAACAGCCCGATGAGCGCCCCCGAGTCCTCCAGCAGGAGCACAGGCAGTTCGGGGCTGCGGGAGGTACGGATGTAGCTCACCCAGCTGCGCCCGCCGCGCCCGGGATTCGCGTGGCCCACGGCGGTCCGCAACGCGAAGGCCTCGAAGACGATCGCCACGCCGAAGATCGCGAACGCGACCGCCGGCGAGGTGATCTCCTCGGGCTCCGTGATCTTGTGGTAGCCCTCGTAGAGCGAGAAGAGGCCGCCGAGCGAGAACAGCACGACCGCCACCACGAACGCCCAGAAGTAGCGGCTTCGCCCGTAGCCGAAGGGGTGCAGGGCGGTCGGCGCACGGCGGGCTCGTCGCCCGCCCAGGACCAGCAGGCCCTGGTTGCTGGCATCGGCGACCGAGTGGATCGACTCGGCCAGCAGGGACGAGGACCCCGTGACGAGGAAGCCGACGAACTTCGCTACCGCGATCCCCAGGTTGGCGAGGAACGCCGCCGCGATCGCTCCCGTGCTCTCCCCGTGCCCGCCGTCGCCCTCGTCGCTCATCGTCGCCAACCTACCCCCCGCTCGATGGAGCCAGCCGGGCTCGAACCGGCGACCTCCTGCTTGCAAAGCAGG